>JAICVH010000630.1 GCA_025935435.1 Burkholderiales bacterium | reverse complement strand
TCGAGAAGGGGATGCAGGGCTTGTCCGCGCCGAAGATCGAGGGCAAGTTCTCGCTGCGCGCGTCGATCACCGGCGAAATCGTGATGGACGACGTCTTCGTTCCTGCCGACAACCTGCTGCCGAACGTGCAGGGATTGAAGGGACCGATGGGCTGTCTGAACAGTGCGCGCTACGGCATCGCCTGGGGTGCGCTCGGCGCGGCCGAGTTCTGCTGGCAGGCTGCGCGGCAGTACGTGCTCGATCGCAAGCAGTTCGGCCGCCCGCTCGCGGCGAATCAGCTGATCCAGAAAAAGCTTGCGGACATGCAGACCGAAATCGCGCTCGGGCTGCAGGGTTGCCTGAGGCTCGGTCGCCTGAAGGACGAGGACCGTGCGGCACCGGAAATCACGTCGATCATGAAGCGCAACAGTTGTGGCAAGGCGCTCGAGATCGCGCGGATGGCGCGCGATATGCACGGCGGCAACGGGATCGTCGACGAGTTCCACGTGATCCGCCACGTGCTGAATCTCGAAACGGTCAACACGTACGAAGGCACGCACGACATCCACGCGCTGATTCTCGGACGCGCGCAGACCGGCATTTCCGCGTTCTGACCCTGCGGCCGGGGAAGGTCATGAAACTGTACGACTACTTCCGCTCGTCGGCGGCGTACCGCGTCCGCATCGCGCTGAACCTGAAAGGGATCGAGCCCGACGAGCGCACGTTCGTGCATCTGCGCATGGGCAACCAGCGCGCGCAGGATTACCTCGCGCTGAATCCGCAGGGTCTCGTTCCTGCACTCGCGCTCGACGACGGTCAGGTGCTGACGCAATCGCTCGCGATCATCGAATATCTCGACGAGACGCATCCGGCGCCGCCGCTGCTGCCGGTCGATCCGGCTGCGCGCGCACGCGTGCGATCGATCGCGCTCGCGATCGCCTGCGAAATCCATCCGCTCAACAATCTCCGCGTGCTGAACTACCTGATCGGTACGCTGGGCGTAGCCCGCGAGCAGAAGGACGGCTGGTACAAATACTGGGTCGACGTCGGGTTCGAAGCACTCGAACGAAAACTGGCGCACGAAAAAGAGACCGCGCGCTTTTGCCACGGCGACACCCCCACCCTCGCCGACATCTGCCTCGTGCCGCAGATTGCGAATGCGCGGCGGTTCAATATCGACTTGTCGCCGTACCCCGTGCTGACGGCCATCGAGGCTGCGTGTCTCGCGTTGCCGCCGTTCGCCGCCGCAGCGCCGGAGCGGCAGCCCGACGCCGAATAGAGGAGTCGTTGCGATGCAATACGTCATTCCCGCGTGGGAGCTGCCGTCGATACCCGTCATCGGTACGAGCGAACGCTTTCCGGTCCGCCACATCTACTGCGTCGGGCGTAACTACGCCGAGCACGCCAAGGAGATGGGCGGCGATGCGACGAAGGAGCCGCCGTTCTTTTTCATGAAGCCGGCCGATTCGATCGTCCCGGTCGTGCCTCCGGACGTCGGCAGGGTTCCCTATCCGATGGCGACGAAAAACTTTCATCACGAACTCGAACTCGTCGTCGCGATCGGACGCAGCGGCGTACGGTTTTCACCGGCCGATGCGCAGGCGCTGGTGTACGGCTACGCAGTCGGTCTCGACATGACGCGTCGCGATCTGCAGGCCGACATGCGCGAGAAGAAGCGGCCGTGGGACATCGGCAAATCGTTTGCCAATGCGGCACCGATTGCGCCGATCCACCCGGCGTCCGCGACCGGCACGCTGTCGCGTGGCGAAATCGTGCTCGAGGTCAACGGTCAACCACGGCAGCGGGGTGACCTCGCCGACATGGTGTGGGACGTGCCGGACATGCTCGCGTTTCTCTCTCAGTTGTATCGGCTCGAACCGGGCGATCTGATTTTTACCGGGACGCCAGCGGGGGTCGGGCCGGTCGTGGTGGGCGATCGACTGAACGGACGCATCGCAGGTCTCACTTCGCTGGCCATCGAGATCGTCTCCGCCGAAAGCTGACGTGCGGGTACGGCTGACGGCGGAGGCGGTCGAGCGCGGCTACAACAACCGAGCCGCCGTACCGGATCATCCGTACTGGATCGAGGAGTTCACCGCGCGCTCCGACGCAGCCATTGCCGCGCTGCGGCCGCAGCTCG
>JAICVH010000594.1 GCA_025935435.1 Burkholderiales bacterium | reverse complement strand
CGGCGCGCCGCGCGGCTGCTGCATCTGGCGGCTGCGGCGCTCGCCGCCGGTGCGATCGCCGGGCTTTACGTTCGCGGCATCGCGCTCGAGTTCCGCGCCGCATGGCAGAGCACGTTCCTCACTGCGCATGACGTCGCCAACATCCTCGGCGTCGTCCTCGCGCCCGGTTCCTGGCTGACGCGCATTCCGATCCCGGATGCGTCACGGCTCGCGGCGATCGGTGGCGGCAGCGCCGGTGAAAACGCCGCGCCGTGGATTCACCTGTATGCGGCGACGATCGTATTGATCGTGATCGTGCCGCGGCTTGCGCTCGCGGCAACCGCGCACATCGGCGAGCGGCGCTTGGCGACGAGATTTCCATTGGCGATCGAGCAACCGTATTTTCAGCGGCTGCTTCACGCGTGGCGACAGGGCGCAACGCGGGTCGCAGCATTGCCTTACAGCTTCGACGTCCCCAAAGCCAGCGCGGAGGGCCTGACGCGCATACTGACGCGCGTGTTCCAGGCGCCCGTCGACGTGGAGTGGAAGCCCGTGACGCCTTATGGCGCCGACGACGTGCCGGCGCTGGCGGCCGATGCGCTTTCCGCCGCCATCGTGCTGTTCAGCATGAATGCAACCGCAGAGCGGGAAAATCACGTCGCGTTTGCTGCCGCGGTCGCCGCAGCCGCGGCCCCGCGCGTGCCGTGTGTGGTCATCGTCGACACGTCCGGATTCGCGCGCCGCTTCGCGGGCAACCCGCAACGCATCGCCGGGCGCGAGCACGCGTGGCGAACATTGCTCGCCGATGTCGGCGTCGAGCCTGCTTTCATCGAACTCGACGCGACCGACGTCGCCGCTGCGGCCGGATTCGTTGGGGCGCGCCTCGAGCAGGCGGCCGCATGACGTCAGCGCTGCCCGCGCCGGACGACGACGCTGGCGGACCGGCGCTACCGCGACCGCCCGACGACGCCAGCGAACCACCGCGCCATCAAGCGCCCGACGCGCACACGCGACGCGAGCTGCATCGAGCGCCCGACGCCGCACGGATTGCGCTCAGTCTGATTTCGCATACGAACGTCGGCAAGACTGCGCTTGCGCGAACGTTGCTCGGCCGCGACGTCGGCGAAGTGCGCGACGAGGCGCACGTCACCGCAACGGCCGAACGCTATCCGATGCTCGAAACGCGGGAAGGCGACGCGCTGCTGCTCTGGGATACGCCGGGCTTCGGCGACAGCGCGCGACTCGCACGGCGGCTTGCGACGCTCGACAAGCCGATCATCGGATTCCTCGCGATGGTGTGGGACCGCTTCCGCGATCGCGCGCTGTGGTCGAGCCAGCAGGCGGTGCGCAATGTCCGCGACGAAGCCGACGTCGTCCTCTATCTGGTCAGCGCCGCCGAATCGCCTCGCGATGCGGGCTACCTCGCGCCCGAGCTGACGATCCTCGAATGGATCGGAAAGCCGGTCATCGTGTTGCTGAATCAGGTCGGGCAACCGCGCGCAGCTTCCGAGGAAGCCGCCGACATCGCGCGCTGGCGCGACGCACTCGGGGCGCGGCCCTTGATCCGCAGCGTGCTCTCGCTCGACGCGTTCGCCCGTTGCTGGGTGCAGGAAGGCGTGTTGCTGCGCGAAGTCGCGAAAGCATTGCCCGCTGCAATGGAGGCGGGCTTCGCCCGGCTGACCGACGCCTGGCATGCGGAGCGCATGCAACGCTTCGATGCAGCGATGCAAGCGATTGCCGAACCCATTGCGGCCGCGTGCTGCGACCGCGCGCCGCTGCC
This sequence comes from Burkholderiales bacterium, assembly GCA_025935435.1. GTDB lineage: Bacteria > Pseudomonadota > Gammaproteobacteria > Burkholderiales > Casimicrobiaceae > VBCG01. The sequence continues at coordinate 576 of JAICVH010000594.1, read as the reverse complement.
CTCACCGGGCTTGCGCAGTTCGCTGATCGAAGTCGGCAAGGTGATCGGTCTCGCACAGGATTCCACCGACGCCGCGAAAGGCACGGCAATGCGCGTGATGTCCGAGCGACTCGACGCCGGTATCCGGGCCAGCACCGATCGCCTGCTTGCCATTCACGGACTCGACGGTCGCGCGGCTGCGGAAGTCATGGCGCGCCTGATCGACAACGTCACCACCGATACGCCGGTCCACACCGGACGCGCCGCGGTGCTCGGCGGCTTCGTGTCCGGTGCATTGACCGGACTGGCCGCCGACCTCGCGTCCGGCGGCCTCACATTCGGCGCAGGCCTGCTGGCCGGCGGCCTCGTCGGTGCGGCGGGCGCCGCAGGGCTTGCGCGCGGCTTCAATCTCGTGCGCGGACGAAGCGAGGCGACGATCCGCTGGAGCGACGATTTCGTGACCACACTCGCACCGGCGGCCGTGCTTCGCTATCTCGCGGTTGCGCACTACGGCCGCGGTCGTGGCGAGTGGGCCGCGAGTGAATACCCGCCGTTCTGGCGCGACGTCGTCGCGACCGAAATCGCGCGCGCCGGCGG
>JAICVH010000170.1 GCA_025935435.1 Burkholderiales bacterium | reverse complement strand
TCGACCGTCGCGGCGTCGGATGCGCTGTTCGGCCGCGACTACAACGAAGCACTGATCCATCAGATCGTGACGGCGTACCAGGCGAACGCACGCCGCGGCACGCGCGCGCAGAAGGGTCGCAGCGACATCAACAAGTCGCATCGCAAGCCGTGGAACCAGAAGGGCACCGGCCGCGCGCGTGCGGGCCAGGCGAACAGCCCGCTGTGGCGCGGCGGTGGCAAGATCTTCCCGAGTTCGCCCGACGAGAATTTCTCGCAAAAGGTCAATCGCAAGATGTATCGCGCGGGCATCGCGTCGATCCTCTCGCAATTGGTGCGCGAGGAGCGCCTGGCGGTGATCGACGCGCTCGGCGTCGACGCGCCGAAGACGAAACTCTTCGCGCAGAAGATCAAGGGTTACGGTCTCGCCGGGACGGTGCTCGTGGTCACGGAGAAGCTCGACGAGAACGTTTTCCTGTCGTCGCGCAACCTGCCGGACGTGCTGGTGCTGGAGACGCACGAAGTCGATCCGGTGAGCCTCGTCCGCTTCAACCACGTGCTGCTCACGAAGGGCGCCGTGTCGCAGTTCGAGGAGCTTCTCGCATGAGTGCACCAGCCAAATACAGCGCCGAGCGCCTGATGACGGTGCTGCTCGCGCCCGTCGTGTCCGAAAAGGGCACGTACATCGCGGACAAGCACGAGCAGGTGATCTTCCGCGTCCTGCAGAACGCGACCAAGCCGGAAGTGAAGGCCGCCGTCGAGTTGATGTTCAAGGTCAACGTCGAATCGGTGCAGATCGCGAACGTCAAGGGCAAGCAGAAGCGCTTCGGCACGCACCAGGGACGGCGCCGCAACTGGAAGAAGGCCTACGTGAGCCTCAAGCCGGGCCAGGAAATCAACTTCGCCATGGAGGGCTGACATCATGGCCTTGGTCAAAGTCAAACCCACGTCGAACGGCCGCCGGTCGCTCGTAAAGGTCGTCAACGCCAGCCTGTACAAGGGGCGGCCGGTGGCGTCGCTCGTCGAGAGCCAGAAGCGCGGCTCGGGTCGCAACAACAACGGCCACATCACGATTCGCCACAAAGGCGGCGGCCACAAGCAGCATTACCGGATCGTCGACTTCAAGCGCAACAAGGATGGCGTGTCGGCGAAGGTCGAGCGGCTCGAGTACGACCCGAACCGCAGCGCCAACCTCGCGCTGCTGCTCTACGCGGACGGCGAGCGCCGTTACATCATCGCGCCGCGCGGCGTTGCCGAGGGCACGCAGCTGATGTCGGGCAGCGAAGCGTCGATCAAGCCCGGGAACACGCTGCCGCTGCGCAACATCCCGGTCGGTACGACGATCCACTGCATCGAAATGCAGCCGGGCAAGGGTGCGCAGATGGCGCGCTCCGCGGGTGCGGGCGTACAGCTGCTCGCGCGCGAAGGCATCTACGCGCAGGTGCGCCTTCGCTCCGGCGAAATCCGCAAGGTGCACGTCGATTGCCGCGCGACGATCGGTGAAGTCGGCAACGAGGAACACAGCCTGCGCTCGATCGGCAAGGCCGGCGCGAATCGCTGGCGCGGCAAGCGGCCGACCGTTCGCGGCATCTCGATGAACCCCGTCGATCACCCGATGGGTGGCCGCACCAATGGTGGTGGCGGCTGGCATCACCCGATGTCGCCGTGGGGCACGCCGGCGAAGGGCTACAAGACGCGCAAGAACAAGCGCACCGACGCGATGATCGTGCGCCGGCGGCACGCAACCAAAGGTTAATTGAATGGCACGCTCAATCAAGAAGGGACCGTTCGTCGACGACCATCTGCTGAAGAAGGTGGATGCGGCGCGTGCGGTCAACGACAAGAAGCCGATCAAGACGTGGTCGCGCCGCTCGACGATCACGCCCGAATTCGTCGGTCTGACGATCGCCGTGCACAACGGCAAGCAGCACATTCCCGTGTACGTGTCCGAGAACATGGTCGGGCACAAGCTCGGTGAATTCGCGCTGACGCGCACGTTCAAGGGTCACTCGTCGGACAAGAAAGTCGCTGCGCCGGCGTCCGCGCCGAAGCGCAAGTGAGGGACATCATGCAAACCACTGCCACGCTTCGCGGCGTACGTCTGTCGGCGCAGAAGGGTCGACTCGTCGCCGATCTGATTCGCGGCCTGCCGGTCGACCGCGCGCTGAACATTCTCGCGTTCAGTCCGAAGAAGGGCGCCAAGATCGTCAAGAAGGTGCTCGAGTCGGCGATCGCCAACGCCGAGCACAATGAAGCCGCCGACATCGACGAGTTGAAGGTGACGACGATCTACGTCGACAAGGCCGACACGCTGCGCCGCTTCACGGCGCGCGCGAAGGGCCGCGGCAATGTGATCGGCAAGCAAAGCTGTCATATCCGCGTCGTCGTCGGCGACGGCAAATAAGGAACCGCCATGGGACAGAAGATTCATCCGACCGGCTTCCGCCTTGCGGTCAACCGCAACTGGGGCTCGAAGTGGTTCGCCAACAAGAAGCACTACGGCCCGACGCTCGCCGAGGATCTGAAGGTGCGCGAGTACCTGAAGAAGAAGCTGTCGCACGCGTCGGTCGCGAAGGTGACGATCGAGCGGCCGGCGAAGAACGCGCGCATCACGATCCACAGCGCGCGTCCGGGTGTCGTCATCGGCAAGAAGGGCGAGGACATCGAGACGCTGCGCGGCGACCTGCGCAAGATGATGGGCAGTGACGTCGGGCTCAACATCGAGGAAATCCGCAAGCCCGAGATCGACGCGCAACTGATCGCCGACTCGATCGCGCAGCAGCTCGAGAAGCGGATCATGTTCCGTCGCGCGATGAAGCGCGCGATGCAGAACGCGATGCGCCTCGGCGCGCAGGGCATCAAGGTGATGAGTTCCGGTCGCCTGAATGGCGTGGAAATCGCGCGCCGCGAGTGGTATCGCGAAGGCCGCGTGCCTCTGCACACGTTGCGCGCAGACATCGATTATGGATTCGCCGAGGCGCGCACGACGTACGGCGTGATCGGCATCAAGGTCTGGGTCTTCAAGGGCGAGGTGCTGCCTCACAACGCGGAGCCCGCAGTGGCGCCGGCACCCGCGCCCGAGGCGACGAAGCGCCCGCGGCGCACGCCGCGCGAAGCAGGACCAGGAGCGAAGAATGCTGCAGCCAACTAGAAGGAAATACCGCAAGGAACAGAAGGGCCGCAATAAGGGCGTCGCGACCGTCGGCAACAAGGTCAGCTTCGGCGAGTACGGCCTGAAGGCGACCGATCGCGGCCGCCTGACGTCGCGCCAGATCGAGGCGGCGCGGCGCGCGATGACGCGCCACATCAAGCGCGGCGGCCGCATCTGGATCCGCATCTTCCCGGACAAGCCGGTCTCGAAGAAGCCCGCGGAAGTCCGCATGGGCAACGGCAAGGGCAATCCCGAGTATTACGTGTGCGAGATCCAGCCGGGGAAGGTGCTCTACGAAATGGACGGCGTCGAAGAGGCGCTCGCGCGCGAGGCGTTCGCGCTTGCAGCCGCGAAGCTTCCCTTGCGCACGACGTTCGTGCACCGCCTCGTCGGCGGTTGACGGAGAACGCCCATGAAACGCACGGAAACGAAGAACGCGCTCGCGGGCAAGAACGCCGCCGAGCTGCAGACGGAACTGGAAGCGTTGTTGAAGGAGCAGTTCGGCCTGCGCATGCAACGCGCGACGCAGCAGCTCACCAACACGTCGAAGCTGAAGGACGTGCGCCGCGGCATCGCGCGCGTCAGGACGCTGATGGGACAGAAGGCGGCGGCCGCGAGGGTCGTGCCCGGTAAGGACAAAGAGGGAGCGATGGGATGAACGCGCAGGCAGCGAACCAGGACGTAACGCAGGACGCCGCATCGGCGCGCAAGCCGCTGATCCAGACGGTGACCGGCCGCGTCGTCAGCGACAAGATGGACAAGACGGTGACCGTGCTGGTCGAGCGCCGGTCGAAGCACCCGATCTACGGCAAGGTCGTCATCAAGTCGAACAAGTACCACGCGCACGACGAGGGCAACGAATGCAAGACCGGCGACCTGGTCGAGATCCAGGCGTCGCGCAAGCTCTCGAAGACGAAGGCGTGGCGCGTGCTGCGCGTCGTCGAAAAAGCCAAGGAAGTCTGATCCCACGGTCGAAAGTAGGGTCAGACTCGACTTTTGACGCCGTTGCCGGGTTGTCCTCTCGATGAAAAAGTCGAGTCTGACCCTACTTTCGTGGCGCGCATATTGCCGTAGCCTCAAATAACTGTCATAATCGCTGTTTTCCCCGCCGCGGCTTCAGGCATCCACGAATTGCGAGGCGCCGCGGCCCATCCCAGCCGGATGCGCGGCCTCACGCGTGTCCGCGACGGGATCCAAAACTGGCCGCCGCATACAGGCATCCGGTACCGGGTCTTCAACGGCTCGTCACCTACGGCGGATCAAGTTGGAGAGAGCTGAGTCATGATTCAAATGCAGACGGTGCTCGACGTCGCCGACAACACGGGCGCGCGCGAAGTCATGTGCATCAAGGTGCTGGGCGGGAGCAAGCGCCGCTACGCGCACATCGGCGACGTGATCAAGGTGTCGGTGAAGGAAGCCGCACCGCGCGGCCGCGTCAAGAAAGGCGAGATCTACAACGCAGTCGTCGTGCGCACGCGCCAGGGCGTTCGCCGCGACGACGGCGCGCTGGTCCGCTTCGACACCAACGCCGCCGTGCTGCTCAACAACAAGCTCGAGCCGATCGGCACCCGCATCTTCGGGCCGGTCACGCGCGAACTGCGCACCGAGCGCTTCATGAAGATCGTCTCGCTGGCGCCGGAAGTGCTCTGACGCCCACGCTCACGTAGAGATCAATCATGCGCAAGATCAGGAAGGGTGACAACGTCGTAGTCATCGCGGGCCGCGACAAGGGCAAGCGTGGCGATGTCGCAAGCATCGTCGACGACACGCACGTGATCGTCAACGGCGTCAACACGGTGAAGCGGCACACGAAGCCGAACCCGATGAAGAACCAGCCGGGCGGCATCGTCAGCAAGGAAGTGCCGATTCACGTTTCGAACGTCGCGATCTGGAATCCGGTGACGCAGAAGCCGGACCGCATCGGCTTCAAGTTGATGGAAGACGGCCGCAAGCTGCGCTTCTTCAAGTCCAACGGCGAGCAGATCAATGGCTGACGACAAGCGCTCCGACAAGAAGGCACCGAAAGGCGACAAGCCAGCGGCCAAGCCGGCTGCAAAACCGGCTGCGGACAAGCAGGCAAAGGCGGCCAAGGCGGAAAAGCCGGCCAAGGGTCAGCAGCCGACCGAAATGGCGCATGCGGCCGACCAGCCGCATCAGCCGGCGCGCCTGAAGCAGATCTATCGCAACGAAATCGTCCCGGCGCTGACGCAGCAGTTCGGCTACAAGACGCGCATGCAAGTGCCGCGCATCTCTAAGGTCGTACTGAACATGGGCGTCGGTGAAGCGACGGCGGACCGCAAGATCCTCGACAACGCCGTCGGCGACATGACGAAGATCAGCGGCCAGAAGCCGGTGATCACCAAGGCGCGGAAGGCGATCGCGGGCTTCAAGATCCGCGAAGGCTATCCGATTGGCTGCATGGTGACGCTGCGTCAGGAACGGATGTACGAGTTTCTCGATCGCCTCGTGACCGTCGCCCTGCCGCGCGTTCGCGACTTCCGCGGCATCTCCAGCCGCGGTTTCGACGGCCGCGGGAACTACAACATGGGCGTCAAGGAACAGATCATCTTTCCCGAGATCGAGTACGACAAGATCGACACGATCCGGGGCATGAACATCACGATCACCACGACCGCGAAGACCGACGCCGAAGCGAAGGCGCTGCTCGCCGCGTTCAAGTTTCCGTTCAGGAACTAAAGGATTGCCATGTCGAAACTGGCCCTGATCAACCGTCAGCAGAAGCGCGAGAAGCTGGTCGCCAAGTACGCGAAGAAGCGCGCGACGTTGCAAGCGATCGTCGATAGCGCGCGCGCGTCCGACGAGGA
>JAICVH010000184.1 GCA_025935435.1 Burkholderiales bacterium | reverse complement strand
GGCGGTGCAGGGGGCGAGCGATTAGGCGGTAGGATCGAGGATGGGTTCACGATCCTTCATCCTCTATCCCGCACTCGCGCTCGCCCTCACCGCCTGCAACAACGCGCCGCCCGCCGGCTTCCCCGGGTATGTGGAAGGCGAATACGTGCGCGTCGCCGCGCCATTGTCCGGCACGCTCTTGCAACTCGCCGTCGAACGCGGCACCCCGGTAGCGAAGGACGCGCCTTTGTTCACGCTCGAGAGCGCGCAGGAGCGCGCGGCACGCGCCGAGGCGGAAGCGCGTGTGCGTCAGGCGCAGGCAGCGCTTGCCAACCTCGAAAAGGCACGCCGGCCGCCGGAAATCGCTGCTGCGCGCGCGCAGCTTGCGCAGGCGCAGGCGTCGCTGCGCCAGAGCGAAGCCGACCTGCAGCGAACCCAGAAGCTCGTCGCCGACAAGTTTCTGCCGCCGCAGAAGCGCGACGAGGCGATTGCCGCGCGCGATCGCGATCGCGCGCGCGTCGCTGAACTCGCGCAGCAGGTGCAGATCGCCAACCTGCCCGCGCGCAGCGACGAGATCGCGGCGGCCAATGCCGAAGTCAAGGCCGCCGCCGATGCGCTTGCGCAGGCGCAGTGGCGCGTCGAGCAGAAATCGCAGACGGCGCCTGCGGCGGGGCTCGTCGTCGACACGCTGTACCGCCCGGGCGAGTGGGTCGCCGCCGGTGCACCTGTCGTTTCGCTGCTGCCGCCGGCGAACGTGAAGGTGCGCTTCTATATACCGGAGGCGATCATTGCGACGGTTCGCGTCGGTGACGCCGTCGTGGTTCGATGCGACGGATGCGGTGCCGATATCGCCGCCAGTATCCGGTTCATTGCCCCGCAAGCCGAATTCACGCCGCCCGTCATTTACAGCCGCGAGAACCGGTCGAAGCTCGTGTTCCTGGTCGAGGCGCGACCGGATACCCCGAACGCGGCGTTGCATCCGGGGTTGCCGGTCGAAGTCGCGCGGGCTGCGCGCTAAGTGAGCTTCATGCAGCCGGAAGTTGAATCGGCGGCCGCGAGCGCTGCGACAAGCGACGCGAACGATGCGCGGCACGCTCCGATCGCGATCGACGTTCACGGGCTCACCAAGCGTTACGGCGGCCGCGCCGTCGTCGATCACGTGTCGATACGCGTGCCGCGTGGCGCGATCTTCGGCTTCCTGGGGCCGAACGGAAGCGGCAAGACGACGACGATCCGCATGCTGTGCGGGCTGCTCACGCCAGACGAGGGCGACGGCACCTGCCTCGGTTTCGATCTGCGCCGCGAGGCGGCGGCGATCAAGCGCGAAGTCGGTTACATGACGCAGCGCTTCAGCCTGTACGAGGATCTGTCGATCGAGGAGAACCTCGAGTTCGTCGCGCGGATGTACGACGTCTCCGATCGTCGCGCGGCAATTGCGACGACGCTCGATCGGCTTGGTCTCACTGCGCGCCGCAATCAGCTCGCCGGCACGCTGTCCGGAGGCTGGAAGCAACGCCTCGCGCTTGCCGCGTGCATGCTGCATGCACCGCAGCTGCTGCTGCTGGACGAGCCGACCGCAGGCGTCGATCCCAAGGCGCGGCGCGATTTCTGGGAAAAGATTCACGAACTCGCGGCCGACGGCATCACCGTGCTCGTCAGCACGCACTACATGGACGAGGCCGAACGCTGCCATCGCCTCGCCTACATCAACGTGGGCAAGCTGCTCGTCGAAGGCACGCCCGACGAAGTCATCGCGCACTCCGGTTTGTCCACGATGATCGTGGCATTGCGCAGCAGCGGCGACGAGCGTTCGCTGGCGCTGCTTGCGCGCGAATTGTCCGGTACGCCCGGCGTCGACACCGTCATTCCGTTCGGCACGACGCTCCGCGTATCGGGCCGCGACCAAGCGGCGCTGGAATCGGCGCTCGCAGCGGTCCGTGCGCGCGATACGTTTACGGTCGATGCGGCGGCGACGTCCCTGGAAGACGTATTCGTCAACCTGATGCAAAGTGCGGTCGCCGATGGTGCCCGGTAGCCGCGTCGCCAGCCCTCGACGCTTTTCGGTGGCGCGCGCGTACGCGATCGCGCTCAAGGAATTCGTGCAGATGCGGCGTGACCGGCTGACGTTCGCGATGATCGTCGGCATACCGATCGCGCAGGTGCTGTTGTTCGGCTTCGTCATCAACACCGATCCGAAAGCGCTGCCGACGGCGGTCGTCGATTACGACCGCAGCGAATTCACGCGGAGCATCGTGCAGAGTCTTGCCAACACCGGCTACTTCGAGGTCGTGCGCGCAACGCCGGGCGTCGAGGCGGCCGACGACATGCTCGCGCGCGGCGACATCCAGTTTGCCGTCGTGTTCCCGGCCGGATTTTCGCGCAAGCTGCTGCGCGGCGAGCGGCCTTCCGTGCTCGTTGCGGCGGACGCGACCGATCCGTCCGCCACCGGCAATGCGCTTGCGGCGCTCGCACAGACGGGAACGATGTCCCTCGCGCACGACCTCACCGGTCCGCTGGCGCGTCTCGCGCCGCCGCCACCGCCGTTCTCGCTCGACGTGCAGCGACGCTATAACCCCGAAGGCATCACGCAATACAACATCGTGCCGGGGCTGCTCGCAGTGATCCTGCAGATGACGATGGTCATGATGACGGCGTTCGCGATCACCCGCGAGCGCGAACGCGGCACCTACGAAGGTCTGCTCGCGACGCCGGTGCTGCCGCTGGAGCTGATGAGCGGCAAGATCGCGCCGTACATCGTCGTCGGCATCATTCAGTCGGCACTCATTCTCGCGGCGGCGAAGCTGCTGTTCGGCGTGCCGATGGTCGGCAGCCTGGCTCTGCTCGGCGTGACGATGATGCTGTACATCGCCGCGCTGCTCGGGCTCGGCTACGCGATCTCGACGCTCGCTGCGAACCAGCTGCAGGCGATGCAGATGACGTTCTTCTTCTTCCTGCCGACGATGCTGCTGTCGGGTTTCATGTTCCCCTTCCGTGGCATGCCGCAGTGGGCGCAATGGCTGGGGGAGGCGTTTCCGGCGACACACTTCCTTCGCATCGTTCGTGGCGTGCTGTTGAAGGGGAACGGCCTCTCCGAGGTCGCACCGCATACGTGGCCGATCGCGCTTTTCATGGTCGCCGTCGTCGCGCTCGCGCGCTGGCGCTACCGGCAGACGCTCGATTGAATCCGCACCCGATCGAGCCGGCATCGAAGCCGGTGCCTTTCGCATGCGTTGCTATAATCGCAGGCCGCACCGCGCAGCGAAAACGACGCCGAATGTTGCGCGGCGCGACATCCGCTTCACGTGTTCGCACGTCCCGATCGCATTCCGATGGCGCCCTTCGATTACGAGCAGGCGCGGTACAACATGGTCGAGCAGCAGATCCGGCCGTGGGAGGTGCTCGACCAGCGCGTGCTCGACCTCCTGTTCGCGGTGAAGCGCGAGGACTTCGTGCCGCCGCAATACCGGTCGCTCGCGTTCGCCGACCTCGAATTGCCGCTGCTGAATGGCGCGCGGATGTGGACGCCCAAAATGGAGGCGCGCGTCATCCAGGAACTGATGCTGCGTTCGAACGATCGGGTGCTCGAGATCGGTACCGGCAGCGGCTACCTGACCGCGTTGCTCGCGAGCGAGGCGGCGGACGTCACGAGCGTCGAGATCGACGCGGCCACGGCGAACGATGCGCGGGCGAAACTGGCGCGCTTCGGATTCGCGAATGCGCGGGTCGAGATCGGCGACGGGGCACGCGGCTTCGGCAACGATACATACGATGTGATCGTGCTGACGGGTTCGACGCCGCTTCTGCCCGACCGCTTTTTCGAGCAGTTGACCGCCGGCGGCCGGCTGTTTGCCGTCGTCGGCGAGCCGCCGGCGATGACGGCGCGCCTCATCCATTGCGAGGCCCCCGGCGCACGCACGTCGCTCGATCTGTTCGAGACGGTGATCGCGCCGCTGCAAAACGCGTTGGCACCGGCGCGGTTCGAATTCTAGGGCGGACATGTTCGCGACGTTTCGCACGCGCCGCGTGCCGCCACCCGTTTGCGCCCGGCCGGCGCGCGCCACGACCTTCATGCCCATGACCCGTCTCCCTTCCGTCATCGCCCTGACCGTAGCGCTCGCGTTTGCGCTGTCGCAAAGCGTCGCCGCCGAGGATCTGCTGCAGGTCTATCGAGAGGCGCTCCAGCACGATCCGGCAATTGCAGCCGCCCGTGCGAACTGGGAGGCGACGCAGGAGCGCATTCCACAGGCCCGCGCAGGGTTGTTGCCGAACGTCAGCCTTTCCGCAAGCACGAACGCCAACTATTTCGGCACGAACGTGGATACGGATCCTCGGGTCACTGTCAATCGCGGATTTGCGCTCGGCGGCCTGACGGTGTCGGCATCGCAGCCGCTTTATCGGTACGCGAACCAGGTCGCCTACAGCCAGGCCGTGCAGCAGGTCGAACAGGCCGACTTCACGCTTGCGTCCGCACGCCAGGACCTGATCCTGCGTGTGGCCACCGCGTATTTCGACGTACTGCTGGCGCAGTTCACGGTCGAGGTCACCGAAAGCCAGAAGGCCGCGGTGTCCGAGCAGCTCGCGCAGGCCAAGCGCAACTTCGAAGTCGGCGTGGCGACGATCACCGACACCAACGAAGCGCAGGCGAAGTACGACTCGATCGTTGCGCAGGAGATCAATGCGCGCAACGACCTCGAGAACAAGCGCACGGCGCTACGCGCCATCATCGGCCGCTTCCCGCAGGATCTGAAGCGCCTCGGACCGGGTTTCGAACCGACGCTGCCGTCGCCAAACTCGCTCGATGCGTGGGTGGATCGCGCGCTCACCGACAATCTGAACGTCCGGATCGCTCGCTACAACGCGGACATCGCGACGCTCGAAATCGAGCGCCAGCGTGCCGGCCGGCTGCCGACGCTCGACCTCGTCGCGAGTGCCAACGCGCAGGCGGGCAGCGGCTCGGTCAACACGAGCGCCTTCAACGACCAGCGGCAGGCGGCGATCGGCCTTGCGTTGACGGTCCCGCTGTACCAGGGCGGACTCATCGATTCCAGGGTGCGCGAGGCGGTGGCGCTGCAGGAGAACGCGCGCCAGAACCTCGAAGTCGCGCGACGCAACGCGCTCTTCAGCGCGCAGACGGGCTTCTCGGGCGTCAACAGCGCGGCGGCATCGGTCAAGGCGTTCGAGCAGGCGCTCGTCTCGGCGCAAACGGCGTACGAATCGAACAAGACGGGCCAGGAAGTCGGCGTGCGAACCAATCTCGACGTGCTGAACACGCAACAGAACGTGTTCCAGACCCGGCGCGATCTCGCGCAGGCATATTTCAACTACCTGCTCGGCATCCTGCGGCTCAAGGCAGCCGTGGGCTCGCTCGACGAGCAGGACGTCGAGGACATCAATCGCCGGCTGCGCGGGTGAGCGACAGGTGCGGCTCAAGCCATTGCGCGAGCCGCTCGGTCGCGCCGCGGTGCGCCGCGATGAACGACTGCGCATTGCTAACGAGTTGTCGCCGGGCAACGTCGTCCACCAGTAAACGCGCGGCCGCGGCGAACATGTCGTCGGCGTCGCGGACGCGTAGCGCCGCGCCGGCCGCGACCGCATCGGCGCTGGCCTGGGCGAAATTGAACGTATGCGGTCCGATCAGCGTGGCAACGCCAGCGGCGATCGGCTCCATCAGGTTCTGGCCGCCGAGCGGCAACAGGCTTCCGGCGACGAACGCGACGTCG
>JAICVH010000064.1 GCA_025935435.1 Burkholderiales bacterium | reverse complement strand
TCTGATCATCGCGCAGCAATGGCTGCCGACGGTCTTCGACTGGCGCGTCGGCGTGTTCGACCGGCGGCCGCTCTATGTGTGCAGGTACTTCATGGCACAGGGTCACTGGCAGGTCGTCAAGCGGGAATCCGGACGGAAACTGGAGGGATCGACGGTCGCTCATTCGGTCGGCGAGGCGCCCGAGATCATCGTGCGAACGGCCGTGCGCGCCGCCAATCTGATCGGCGATGGGCTCTACGGCGTCGATCTCAAACAGGATGGCCGGCAATGCTACGTGATCGAGGTCAACGACAACCCGAACGTCGACGCCGGCGGCGAGGACGCCATACTGAAGGACGCGCTGTATCGCGAAATCATGGGCGTTTTCATGCGACGGATCCTCGATCGCAGGCGCACGCAGGCGGCATGACGGCGCGGTTCACCCTGCCTGCCTTCGCGGGGTACGGGATCGAGCTCGAATACATGGTCGTCGACCGCGTGTCGCTCGCCGTGCGGCCGATCGCCGACCAGTTGTTGCGCTCGCTCGCCGGGTACGACACCGCGGATGTCGAGCGCGGCACGCTTGGCTGGTCGAACGAGCTTGTGCGCCACGTCGTCGAAGTGAAGAACGTCGTTCCTACCGCTGCACTGGTCGAACTGCCCGCGCGCTTTCACGACGAGATTCGCGCGGCCAACACGAAGCTTGCAGCGGTCGACGCGCGGTTGATGCCGACGGCGATGCATCCGTGGATGGACCCGGCGACGGAAACGGTGCTGTGGGAAGACGCGGGCGGCGAAATCTACCGGACCTACGACCGGATCTACGACTGCCGCGGTCACGGGTGGTCGAACCTGCAGAGCATGCACGTCAACATGCCGTTCACCGGCGACGAGCAGTTCGAGCGCCTGCACGCCGCGATCCGGCTGGTGCTGCCGCTGGTCCCGGCGCTCGCGGCGAGTTCGCCGTTCGAGGACGGCAGGTCGCAGGGATTTCTCGACCGCAGGCTCGAGAACTATCGAACCCTGTGTGCGCGGACGCCGAGCGTAGCGGGGCGGATCATTCCCGAGACGGCGCGCTCCCGCGCGGACTACGAGGCGCGGGTGCTGTCCCCGATGTACGCGGAAATCGCGCCGCTCGACCCGGAGGGCATCTTGCGTCATGAATGGCTGAATTCACGCGGCGCGATTCCGCGCTTCGATCGCGACGCGATCGAAATCCGGCTCGTCGACGTGCAGGAGTGTCCGCAGGCCGATCTCGCGATTGCCGCCGCGATCGTATCGAGCGTGCGCGCGCTTTATCGCGAAACGTTCTCTTGCCTCACCGATCAGCAGAGGGTCGACACCGATGCACTGTGCGACGCATTGCTGGCGACGATCCGCGACGGCGACGAAGCGATCATCGAACACGCAGCGTATCTGCGGGCGCTCGGCCTCCCTGAGGGTTCCGCCGGCGCCCGCGACCTGTGGCGGCATCTCGTCGACACAAGCAGTGACGACCCGGCGGGCTTGTGGTGGCGCCCTGCGATCGACATGATCCTTGCGCAGGGTCCGCTCGCGCGACGAATCCTGCGCGCCACGGGTAGCGACGTCGATCGCAAGCGACTGCAGGCGGTCTACGGCGAGCTTTGCGATTGTCTTGACCAAGGCCGGATGTTCGCCTGATGCGCGCGGGTGCTGCCTCGCTGGCGCTACGCGATGTGCGAGAGCAGCGAACGGCGCGCTATATCGTCACCTGCGAACACGCCGGCAATCGCATCCCTGCCCGCTATGCCGCGCTCTTCCGTGGCCAAAAGCGCTTGCTCGCGTCCCACCGTGGCTACGACCCTGGTGCGCTGGCCACCGCGCGAGCCTTGGCGCGTGCGCTCGGTGCGCCGCTTGTCGCGACGACGATCAGCCGCCTCCTCGTCGAGGTGAACCGCTCACCGGGACGGCAGTTCCGTGCGTCGCCGATCATGCGCACCGCATCATCGTCGTTGCGTGCCGACGTGTGCCGCCGCTATTACTACCCGTTCTGGTCGGCCGTGGAGTCGTTCGTCGAGCGGGCGCGTGCGATGGGCGAACGGGTCGTGCACGTATCGTCGCACTCGTTCACGCCCTCTCTGGATGGCACGACGCTGCGCAACGCCGACATCGGACTGCTTTACGATCCGGCGCGCGCGTGCGAGCGCGTGCTGTGCATCCGCTGGCAGGCGGCCCTTCGCGCCAGGCTTCCGCAATGGGCCGTGCGCCGCAACTACCCGTATCGCGGTGAGAGCGACAGCCTGACCCGTCACCTGCGCAGGCTGTTCGACGATGCGACCTACTGCGGTCTCGAACTCGAAGTCAATCAGAAGCACGTACGCGACGGTCGCGCGATTGCACGACGCGAGCGCGCCGCCGTCGCCGCGGCGTTGTGCGAAGCGTTGGGGTCGGAGATGGAATGATCGGCGGCCGATGACGCGCTAAATTTCTCCGCCCCGACAGTCATCTCCGGAACGCTGTCAGTCGTTCGACAAAGCCTCAGCCGGTCACGTTCTCCTTGAAGAACGCGAGCGTGCGAGACCACGCGAGCTTCGCAGCGGCGTCGTCGTAGCGCGGTGTCGTATCGTTGTGAAAGCCGTGCTGGACGCCGGGATACGTGTACTCGCGATAGCGCACGCCGTTCTGTTTGAGCGCCTGCTCCCACGCCGGCCAGCCGGCGTTGATGCGTGCATCCTCTCCGGCATAGTGGATCAGCAGCGGCGCCTTGATCTTCGCCGTATCAGCGGCGTTCGGCTGGGGCCCGTAGAAAGGCACGGCCGCGGCCAGTTCGGGGAACCGGACGGCCATCTGATTGACCACACCGCCACCGAAGCAGAAGCCGACGGCTCCGACGGCGCCGTTGCTTTCCGCACGGCTGCGCAGGAACGGCACCGCAGCAAGCAGGTCCTCGGTGCGCTTCGCCGAATCCAGGCTCGCGAACAGTTGCGCCGCCTTCTCGTCGTCGCCCGGGTATCCGCCGACAGGCGTCAGCGCGTCGGGTGCGAATGCGACGTACCGCTCGACCGCAAGCCTTCGCGCGACATCCTCGATGTACGGATTGAGGCCGCGATTTTCATGAATCACCACGACGCCCGGCAGCTTGCCGCTCGCGGCGGCCGGCCGAACGATATAGCCGCGCATCGTGCCGGACCCTTGCGGGGTCGAATACGTGACGTACTCGGCATGGATGCGGGTGTCGTTCTTAGGAACCTGCTCGGCCCACGCGTAATTCGGTCGCAGGCTTTCGAGCATCGCCGTCGCCGTCAACCCGCCGACGGCGTATTTCGCGGCACGGTCGAGAAATTCGCGCCGGCCGATGCTTCCATGCACGTATCCATCGAACAGCTTCAGTACGTCCGGCGGGAAATCAGCCGCGGTCTTCCGATCCATGGTGCCCCTCCTCCGAGCGGTTAACAGGACTTGAGCCCGCAGGCTTCCGCGAGCAGTTCGTAGGATCGATGGCGCGCCGCGGGATCGTGCGTCCACGTCACCACGACGAGTTCATCGAGCGCGAGTCGCTGTGCGATCTCCTGAAGTCGACGCGCCACCCCGCCGCCCGTGCCGACGAGCGCCTTCCGGCGCAACGCTTCGATCGTCGCCCGCTCGCTTTCCGAATAAGTGTACGTGGCCGCGAATTCCGGCGTGACGAGCGGCTTGCGCAAGCCCTTCTCGAATCCGACGCGCCAGAATTCACGCGTCTGCAAAAGCCTGCGCGCTTCGGTCTCCGTGTCGGCCGCCAGCGCCCAGACGCAGATCGTCGCGCGTGGCGCCGGAAAGCGCGCGCTCGGGCGGTAATGATCGCGGTACAGCGCGAGTGCTTCTTCGACGCCCCGGCCCTCGGTGAAGAAGTACGCGAACGCGTACGGCAGCCCGAAATGTGCCGCCAGCCGTGCCCCGTAATCGGAACTGCCGAGAATCCACAGCTCCGGGCTCGTGGGGCCGGTCGGATGCGCCGCGATGCCCGCGAACGGGTGACCGCTATCGAGCGGTTCATTGTTGACCCAGGCACGCAGTTCATGCACCTGGCGGGGAAATTCGTCGGCCGCGTTGGCGTACGGATTGAGCGCCAGCGCCGTCAGCCGGTCCGATCCCGGCGCGCGACCGACGCCGAGGTCGATGCGGCCCGGGGCGATCGCCTCGAGCACGCGAAACTGCTCCGCGACCTTGAGTGCCGCGTAATGGGGCAGCATGACGCCGGCGCTGCCGACGCGGATGCGCGACGTCGTTGCGGCGATCGCGGCCATCAGCACTTCGGGGGCCGTTCCGACGATGCTGTCGCTCGCATGGTGCTCGGACACCCAGTAACGGTGATAGCCGAGCGCTTCGCAATGCCGCGCGAGTGCGAGCGTCTCGCGAATGGCGACATCCTGGCTGACGCCTTCCGCAGCCGTCGATTGATCGAGTACCGACAGCTTCACGTCATCGCGCCGCGCGGTCGGTGCCGCCGGCGGAGGATCAAGGCGTCATGACGATCTTGATGCAGTCGTCCTGTTTCTTGGCGAACATCGCATAACCGTCGGGCGCCTCGTCGAGTTTCATGTGATGCGTAATGACGAAGCTCGGGTCGATGTCGCCGCGCTCGATGCGCTCGAGCAGCGGTTTCATGTAACGCTGGACGTGACACTGGCCGGTGCGCATCGTCAGCGACCGGTTCATGAACGAGCCCATCGGAAACTTGTCGATGAAGCCGCCGTATACGCCGATCACCGAGACGGTGCCACCGTTGCGGCACGCCATGACCGCCTGGCGCAACGCGAGCGGGCGATCGGACTCGAGCATCAACGCCTGCTTGAAGCGATCGTACGCATACATGAAGCCCGGCGCGTGCGCTTCCGTGCCTACCGCATCGATGCAGGCGTCCGGGCCGACGCCACCGGTCAGGTCTTTCAGCGTGTCGAGGACATCCTGTTCTTCGTAATGGATGGTGTCGGTCGCACCCGCCTTGGCCGATGCCATCGCGAGGCGCTCGGCGAACCGATCGATCGCGATGATGCGTTCTGCGCCGAGCATCCTGGCAGACGCGATCGCGAACTGACCGACGGGACCGCAGCCCCATACCGCGACAGTGTCACCGGGCTTGATGTCGCACATCTCGGCGCCCATGTAACCCGTCGGCAGGATGTCGGACAGGAACAGCGCCTGGTCGTCGGGCATGCCGTCGGGCACCTTGAGTGGACCGACGTCGGCGAACGGCACGCGCGCGTATTCAGCCTGCCCGCCCGCGAAACCGCCGAGCATGTGCGTATAGCCGAACGCGCCGGCGGGCGAATGACCCATCAGCTTTTCGGCGATCCACGCATTCGGATTGGAGTTCTCGCACAACGAGAACATCTGCGCCTCGCATGCAAAGCACGCGCCGCATGCGATCGGAAACGGCACGACGACGCGGTCGCCGATTTTCAGGTTCTTGACGTCCCGACCCAGTTCGACGACTTCGCCCATGAACTCATGGCCGAGAACGTCGCCCTTTTTCATCGTCGGGATGAAGCCGTTGTAGAGGTGTAGATCAGAACCGCAGATGGCGGTGGACGTGACGCGAACGATGGCGTCGCGTTGGTTGAGGATCTTCGGGTCGGGTACGTCGTCGACGCGCATGTCGCGCTTGCCGTGCCAGCAGTTTGCTTTCATCGGTCGTCTCGTGTCGGGTAGAGGATCGGTGCTCGGTTCAGATCGAAGGTACCGAGGCCGGCTGGCCCTTCGACTGCAGCACCTGCCCACGGCCTTCGGGGCTGCCGTCGGAGCGCGTGACCTCGCCGGTTTCGATCACCTGCTTCATGCGGTGGAGGTCGTCGTAGATCTGCTGTTCGGGCGATTCGTTGAACAGCTTCGCGACGATGGCACCGGCAACACCCCCGGGCGGCCGGTATTCGATCTCGACGCGGACGATCGTGCCGCGACCGCCCGGACGCGGTTCGAACTGCACGATGCCGGAATTCTCGACGTCGGCGTCGGGCAGCGAACGCCAGGCAATCAGTTCGTTCGGCGTGTCGGCGGTGATTTCTGCGTCCCATTCGACGTGGGTGCCGGCCGGACCCTTCGCGACCCAATGCGACGTCCGCGCGCCGGTCGCGCGCACTGATTCGAGGTGGTACATGAAGCGCGGGAAATTCTCGAAGTCGTGCCAGAACCGATACAGTTCTTCCGGTGCGCGGTTGATGACGACGCTGCGCGTCATGTGGATCGTACCAACCGGTGCCGCAGGACGATCGCGGCTCAACTCCTGCGCGCAATACACGTCGAGCGCGGTCACGCCGAGCACGTTCGCCGTCGCAAAAGCCAGCGCGCCCTTGTGCCTGCTCGATGACGCTGCGACCGCAAGCGTGGCGATGTCCATTGCGTCGCCGGCGACGCGCGACCACATCGCAGCCGCGGGCTTCGAGCCCTGTCCGAAGATCATCGCACCGCTGACGATTTCGCGAATGCCGTACAAGCGGATCAGGCTCGAGTTGTCGCCGCGTCCACCAACAACGCGTGACACGAGCCGCGGTGCAAGCACTTCGAGCACGCCAAGCGAAATGCTGAACCAGCCCAGACCGCGCGCAATGCGGGCGGCGTCGAGCGGCGGCGACGAGGGACGCTCGCTTGCTGCGACTGGATAGCGCGACCCGGGCTCGCGCGGCGAAACGTCGGACCGATAGGAAGCGGTTCCCTGTTTGACTGCCATGGAGTTCTCCTTGCGACGGCGATCGCGAAATAGCGCGATCGCGCACAAGGAAGTGACCGCCTGCCGCCGCGATTGATTCCCGCGGCCCGACGTTTTTTTAGTGGGTCGTCATCATTACCGGCGCGTGGTCGCTGGTCCCGATGTCGGCAAGCACGACATACTCGGTGACACGGTCGGCGATCGGTCTCGAGGCGAGAATGTAATCGATGCGCCAGCCGATATTGCGCTGGCGCATGTTGCGCCACGGCGGCCACCAGGTGAACAGCTCGGCGTTGCCGGGATGCGCAGCGCGACCGACGTCGACGCTGTGGCCGCCGAGCAGGCGATCGAACAGTTCGCGTTCCTCCGGTCGCTGACCGATCACGCCGGGCTTGCGTTCGCGCGGATGCACGTCGAGGTCCGTATGCGCGACATTCAGATCGCCGCAGATGACGACGTCGCGCCCGCTCGCGTGCAGCTCGTTGGTCCAGCTTGCGAGGTTGGTCAGGAATTCGAGCTTGGCCCGGTAATCCTTGCCGCCATTCGGAACATACACCGACGCGAGGACGAGGTTGCCGAGAGTGACTTGCACGATGCGCGATTCCATGTCGAAGGCCGGATGCGAAAACACCGGCGCGTCCGCATGCAGATGCTTGCTGACGTGCAACGACACACCGGAGTACGCGCGCATGCCGTGCCAGTACACGTGATAGTCGGCATGCGCGCAGCGCGCCGGCACCTGCTCGGGCGTCGCCTTGAGCTCCTGCAGGCACACGATGTCGGGCCGGTCGCGCTCGAGCCAGTCGCAAACCTGCGCTTCGCGCGCGCGGATGCCGTTGACGTTCCAGGTCGCGATTTTCATCGAAGGATCACGCGCGCGTCAGGGAGAAAACTGCGACGCGCGCGGTCCCTGCGCCGGGCCCCGCGCGCGAAAAAGCCGGACCTCAACCGCGCATGCGATTCGCCATCTTGGCGAGCGCGATCGTCAGCGCCGCGCTGCCGAGCGTCTTGACGAGATCCGGATGCTGCGCATAGAAGTCGCCCAGTTTGTCGAAGATGCCGGGGCTCTGTTTTTCGGCATGGTTGGCGAGGTCCTGCACCTGCGCCGGCGAGATTTCCGACGCCTGTTGCGGTGTGATCCGTGCGTGGCCGCCGCCGACCTGCGATGCAAGGCCACCGAGCACGCCGCCGAGCGAGCCGAGGACGCCCGGATTCACCGAACCGAGAATCTGATTCAGCATGCCCGCCTGCTGCTGCGGGTTCGCGCGCGTGAACATGTCGCTGACCATCTGCCCGAGCGAGGGCGTCTGGTCCGAACGCAGCGCGTCGGCGATCCCCTGTCCCATCACCTGTGGCGACGCATGCTGCGCGATCTGGTCGAAATGCGCGGGCGCGTCGGCGTTGGACTGCTCCGGCGGGACGTTCAGATAATTCTGCAGCAGATTGCCAAGATCGAATGCCATGGGCGCTCCTTTGAAGCTGCGTTCAGGTGCTGCGATTGCGCACCAGCAACCGGTAAAGGATCAACAGGATGATCGCGCCGATGAACGCGCCGATGAATCCGGCGGTCTCCTCGCCGCCATAGATGCCGAGCGCCTTGCCGCCGTACGTCGCAATGAGCGAACCGATGATCCCGATCGCCGCCGTGACGAAGAAACCGCCCGGATCCCTGCCCGGCATGACGAACTTCGCGAGCAGCCCGACGATGAAACCGATCAGGATGGTCCAGATGATGCTCATAGGCTCCTCCACTGCTTACCGCGGTTGAATGAGATGGCCTGCGGCGCGCACCGCAGGCCATCGAACGACGGCGAGTCTGCCGTTACGGCCGATACCACGCCGGGAACTGCTTTTTCAACGCTTCGAGTTTCGGCAGGTCGTGATAGACGATATACGGCTGGTTCGGATGGAGCGCAAGATAATTCTGGTGATAGTCCTCGGCCGGATAGAACTTGTCGAGTGCGGCAACTTTCGTGACGATCGGTTTGTCGAACGACTTCGCGGCGTCGAGCTGCGCGATGTAACGCTCGGCGAGCTCCTTCTGCTGCGGATCCGCGTAGAAAATGGCTGAACGGTACTGCGGACCGACGTCGGGGCCCTGCCGGTTCAGCTGGGTCGGGTCGTGCGCGACGGCGAAGAACACCTTCAACAGATCGGTGTACGCGATCTGTGACGGATCGTACGTCACTTGCACCGCTTCGGCGTGCCCGGTCGTGCCCGTGCCCACCATCATGTAGTTCGCCGTTGCGCCGTTGCCGCCGGAATAACCGGAAACGACCTTCTTCACGCCCTTCAGGTGCTTGTAGACGGCGTCGACGCCCCAGAAGCAGCCGCCGGCAAACACCGCCGTGGCTTCGCCGCGGGTCGGGGGCTTCGGCGGGGCACCCTGGAAATCAGGGATGGTCGCGCGCACGGGCGCGCCGACCGCAAGTGCGAGAAAGAGAACGAGCGATTGCCAACGCATCAGAGGCTCCTCGGCGCAAGATGACACGCGTTAGTGGCGTACACCCACCGAAACCTTACGACGCCCGGGCGGCCGGCGAGTTCGCACCGGCGATCATCCAGT
>JAICVH010000244.1 GCA_025935435.1 Burkholderiales bacterium | reverse complement strand
GCGCGTGTCGCCGGCTGCAACGAGCACGGAACCTTCCGCGTGGGTCGTGTATCGGCGCGTGATCGACAGCGTGCGCAACTCATCGGCACGACGGCCGCCGGCGCGGGAAGGCGCATTCGATTGGCGTTCGATGATCGTGTCGCCGCGGATAAGAAGAGGCGCGAATTATAGCGGCCGGGCCCAGCCGATCAGCGTGCCAGCCGCGACGCTCCGGAATTGGCCGAAGGCGCGACCAACCCGGAAAGCGAGCGGAGTCCCTATCTCACCATGGCGGCGTCGATCGCGAAGCGACGCGGAATCCACCTGCTCGCGACGGTGAACGACGCCGGGTCCACTTCGAGCGAGCGTGTGACGCGTGCCACCGCATCGCTACGCCCGATCAGCGCTCCCGCGATGCGTAGCAATGGAACGGGTACGGCGATGAGCCGCGGTTCCACATTCACCGCGCGCGCGATTGCACGTACGAGATCCGGCGTCGAAACGCTGTCTGCGTCGGCGACAAAATGGGTGCCGCCGACATCCGCGCGTACATCGATCGCCGCATCGAACGCATCGAGCAGGTTCGCGATCCCGATCACCGACCGGCGATTGTCGATCGCGCCAAACGGCAAGGCCCGCCGGCTGCGAACCGCGTCGACGAGGCGTCGAAAATTGCCGCGCGCCTCCGGTCCGTAGACGAGCGGCAGCCGCAACACGACGACGGACATCGCCGACCCACGCGCCACTTCTGCGAGTGCGCATTCGGCGGCGAGCTTGCTTCGCGCATACGCATCGTCCGGTGCGGGTGCATCGTCGGGGCGAAATGGCCGGCCGCGCGTCGATGCCTCGCCGTTCACCTTGACCGTGCTCGCGAACACGAACCGGCGTACACCCGCAGCGACCGCGGCCTGTGCGAGCCGCCGTGTGGCGTGCTCGTTTGCATCGTGGTATTTCCGTTCGGCGTCCGCGCCGGTGTCGTCCATCACGTGTGCGCGGCCGGCGAGGTGCAGCAGGACGGTCGCGCCGGCGAGCCGTTGCACGACTTGGTCCGCATCCGACGTCACGAGGTCGAGCGCAATCGCATCGTTCATGGATCCGGAGGTCGTATGCACGAATCGGCGCAGGCGCCCTCCGCGCGCGATGGCCCGCGCACAGAACGCTTTGCCGATGAAGCCGTTCGCGCCGGTGACGGCAACGACCGGTGCGTTCACAGCCACTTCCAGCCGTGCTTCGCGTAGAACCGCAGACCGCTGCCGATGAACCAGCCGATGTGACGCGCGCCTTTGCGCGCCGCGCTGCCGCCGTGGTGAACGATATTGACGCTCGGCACGAAGGCGTTCTTCGCGACCTGGTTCAACCGGACGCTCCAGTCGAAATCCTCGAAGTAGAGAAAGAAGCGCGGGTCGAAGCCCCCCGTGCGATCGATCGCATCGCGTCGCGCCAGCACGAACGCACCCGACATCACGGGCACGCCGATCGCCTCCTGCGGCGGGACCGCATCGACGACATCGCGCATTTCGTAGCGCGCGAGTCGCCGCTCGAACATCCGCTGCAACGCGCGCGGCGCGAAGCCACGCAGCAGCAGGTCGAACACGGCCGGATAGCGCTTGCAAAGGTATTGTCGATTTCCGGCCGCATCCTGCACGGCCGGGGCGAGTGCACCGACATCCGTGTGGTCATCCAGCCAGCGCACGCCGTTGACGAGCGCATCGGCGGCGAGCTCGGCGTCCGGATTCAGCACCAGGTGATAATCCGCGCCGGTTCCGTGCAGCACCAGGTTGTGCGCGGCGCCGTAGCCGATATTCGCGTGACCATGCAGGTAGGTGACGTGCACGGCGGCGTCCGCGAAACGCGCGCGACCAAGCTCGATGACACGCTCCGCGATGCCGCGATCGCCGCTGTTCTCGATCAGCGCGAGATGAACGGTCTTCAGCACGCGTGCATCCTGCGCCGCGTCAACCGCGATACCCAGTGTGTCGAGCGTGCGTTCGAGCAGCGCGAGATCCGGCTTGAACGTGACGATGCTGACCTGGAGCGACGACGGCAGCACGACCGGGACGGTTGGAGTCGGGGTGGGGTCGTAGAATGGTGCGACAGCATACCCGCAGGTCGACGGCGCGCCGCCGCGAGGAGACGAACGCAATGCCCACCCCGATGCCGTCGAGCGACGCCATGGCGAACATGCAGCGCGGAAACGACTCGTCGTCCGCGGCGGCTACCAGCGGCGCCGAGTCGGTGACGCCGCGCTACGGCGCCCAAGCGTTACTCGCCTATGCCGTCGCGCTGTTGCGCGCGTCCGACGTTCGCGACGACATCGCGCAAGACGTCGCCGCGATCCTCGTCGACGGCGACCTGATGGGTCACACGACGCACGGACTCGCGCTGCTGCCCGGGTATCTCGATCAGCTTGCGCAGGGAAAAATGGGCAAGGCGGGAGCGCCTCGCATCATCGCCTCGTCAACCGTCGCGCAAACCTGGGATGGACAACGCTTGCCAGGGCCGTGGCTGACGCTTCGCGCACTCGACACGGCGACGGCGATGGCGAATGCGCATGGCACCGGTACCGTCGTGATCCGCCGATCGCATCACATCGCGTGCCTGGCCGCGTATCTGACGCGCGCGACGGCGCGCGGCGTGATGGCGCTCGTGTATTGCAGCGATCCGGCGCATCACAGCGTCGCGCCGTTCGGCGCCGTGTCGTCGGTGTTCACACCCAATCCGCTGGCCGCGGGTATCCCGACCTCAGGCGATCCAATTCTCCTCGACGTGTCTGCAAGCTTCACGACGAATGGACTCACCACGCGCTTATGGCAGGCCGGTGAAACACTCGCGCATCCGTGGGTGCAGGATGCGGCCGGCAACCCGACGCGCGATCCCGCCGTGCTTTTCAACGAGCCGAAAGGCACGCTGCTGCCGCTCGGCGGCCTCGAAGCCGGCCACAAGGGGTTCGCGCTCGCGTTGTTGATCGAAGCGCTGACAGCCGGCCTGACCGGTCACGGTCGCGCCGATCCGTCGGAAGGCTGGGGCGCAACGGTGTTCGTGCAGGTGCTCGATCCCGCGCGCTTCGGCGGTCTCGAGGCGTTCACCCGGCAGACCGACTGGCTCGTAAACGCCTGCCACGATGCGACACCGAGACCCGGCGGCCCGCGCGTGCGCATGCCGGGCGAACGCGCACTCGCGCTGCACCGCGCGCAAACCGCCGAGGGCGTCGCACTCTATGCCGGGATCATGCCGGCGCTGATGCCCTGGTCGGAGAAGTACGGTGTCACGCCGCCGCCTTCGCTTGCACCTTCGCGAGCGCTTTCTTCGGATTGACGAGCGTGCGGCGCCCGTCCGCCGTCTTGTCGGCCGTATCACGAATCAGCTTGATCACTTGCGCGGGCGCGAGCTTCGGGTCGACGGCGAGGATTTTGGCGGCGAGATTGGCAACCTGCGGCGAAGCCATCGACGTGCCGGATTCGGCAAGCGCGTCGCCGCCGGGAATCATGCTTTCGACCTGATACCCGTTTGCGTGCACGACAACCGTCGGGCCGTAGCTCGTGAACGACGCTTCGTCACCGGCCTTGTCGACCGCCCCGACGGTCATGAGGTTCGGCAGCACGATGCCGGCGGGAATGTCCTCGGCGAATGACGCGTCCTCATTGCTGTTGCCGGCCGCAGTGATGAACAGGATGTCGGGTGCGCTCGCAAACGCCTTCGTGAGCGCCGCTTTCTGGATCTCGAAGTAATCGCGCGCGGTTTTCTTGCGCTCATCGGGCGTCTTGCCGATGTTGCAAAGCTCGAGCTGCTCCTCGAAACCCTTCACGCTTCCGCCCCAGCTCATGTTGACGACGCGCACGCGGTGTTTCCTGAAGAAGTCCACGTACGCCTGCTGGTTGAGCGCGTCGCGCTCGACCAGTTCGCGCGAGGGACACGGATCGGGCAGAAGGTGCCAGTCGAATTCGATGCGCCCGGTGACCAGCCGAGCATACGGATTGCCTGCCATCGTGATTCCGGCGACGTGCGTACCGTGCATCCAGTTACCGGACAGGCCGAGCTCTTCCATCGCGGTCTTGTATTCGTCGGGCTTGAGCGTCGACAGGTATTGCTTGACCTCGCTCGCCTCGGGACTGTCGACGTTCGATTGCAGATCGGAAAAACCCTTGAGCCGGGATTTGAGCTGCGGAATGCGCGCCTTCAGCTCCGGGGGAATCGGCTGCAGATCGCCGGTGGCAGGCCTGGCGAAGCGGTCGAAGGCGATCACCGCCGGCTTGCCGCCGTCCTTGACGACGCGATCGGCAAAGAGCGCAGTGTCGGTTCCGCCATCCCAGACAGCGACGTTCACCGGGGTGTAGCGCTTGCCGGGCGGCAGTTTTACGTCGCGCGCGGCCCAGATGTCCGGCTTGTCGACCTTGTGTGCGGCAAGATAGCGCGAGTACGTGTCGATGAGCGTCGACTTGAGCGGCAGTGACGCGACGAGCCGGTATTTCGCAGACACGATGACCGGCGCGAGATCCGAGCTCAAGGAGCCCGCCTTGTCGACGGTCGGCTGAATCACGTCGCGAACGTAGCCGAGCGTGAGCGCTTCGCTCGCGATCTCGGCCGAGGCCTTGAGCTCCTTTACTTCGTTCTGCACGGTCTCGTAGGGCATCTGCGCGAGCTCGGCTTCGATCAGACGGCCGGCCTCGGCGCGATAGGCGGCCGAGTTGCGGTCGCCGATCGTGCGCTGTGCGGCGATCAGCGCGCGCATCTGCAGGCCCGACAGCAGCTTGTCCGCCGGTTTGTCCTGCAACGCCTTGACGCGCGCGAGACGTTGCAGCGCCGCGTCGAGATTGCCGTCGAGGTAGTCGAGTTGCGCGAGCTCGCCTTCGAGCTGCCGCAGCGTGGCGCGGTCGTCGATCTGATAGCCGTCGAGCACCGATTGCGCATCGCGCCGCACGTCGGTGGCGAAACGCGCGAATTTCGATTCGTCGC
>JAICVH010000205.1 GCA_025935435.1 Burkholderiales bacterium | reverse complement strand
CCGTCGCCGTCGAAATCGATCGCGTAGCGGCGCACGCTGCCCGGCATGAACTGCGGAACGCCGAGCGCACCGGCGAACGAACCCTTCGGCGCGAGCGGTGAAAAACCTTCGCTGCGGGCGAGCAGCAGGAATTCGCGCAGTTCACCGCGAAAGAACGTCGCGCGCCGCGGGTAGTCGAACGCGAGCGTCGAAAGCGCGTCGATGATCCGATAACCGCCCATGTTGCGGCCGTAGAACGTCTCGACGCCGATGATGGCGACGATGATCTCGGCGGGCACGCCGAACGCGGTTTCCGCGCGGTGCAGCGCCGCCTCGTGGGCGCGATAGAACGCGACACCTTCGTCGATGCGCGCGGGCGACAGGAATTGTGGCGCGTATTCGTACCATTTCGGCGGCTCGACCAGCGGCCGCTGCATCGCAGCGACGATCTTCGGCTGGTAGCGCACGTCGCTGAACCAGTTGCGCAATGTCGCGCGCGCAAAGCCGTGATCGCGTGCGAGATCGTCGATGAATTCCCGGACGTCGTCGCGTTGTGCGTATCCGGAGGTCGAAGGCACCGCGTCTTTGCGTGCTGCTGCATCGAGTGGAGAACTGGCCGCGACGGCGATCGCCATCGCGAAGGCAACGAAGGTCCGCCGATGCGAAATCATGAGTCGTAGCGAGTGGAGCGATAGTAACATCGCGCATGCTTTATTCGCTGTTTCGCCCGTTGCTGTTTGCGGCGGATCCGGAGCTTGCGCACGACATCGCACTGCGGAGTCTGGATGCGGCGACCAACTTCGGCATCGCCCGACTGGCGCTGCCGCGTGTTGACGAAGCGCCCGTCGAGGCGATGGGGATCCGCTTTCCCAATCGCGTCGGGCTCGCTGCCGGTCTCGACAAGAACGCGCAGCATCTTGCGGGCCTCGCGGCGCTCGGGTTCGGCTTCCTCGAGGCCGGTACGGTGACGCCCCGCGCACAGCCGGGCAATCCGAGGCCGCGAATGTTCCGACTGCCGCCGGCGCACGCCTTGATCAATCGCCTCGGATTCAACAATGACGGCGTCGAGCGCTTCGTTGCCAACGTCGAGCGTTCCGGGTTTCGCGGCGTGCTCGGTATCAACCTCGGCAAGAACTTCGATACGCCGAACGAGCGTGCCGCCGACGATTACGTGTTCGGCCTGCGTGCCGTGCACGCGCATGCGAGTTACGTCACGATCAACGTATCGTCTCCGAACACGCAGGGCTTGCGCGACCTGCAGGCGGAGACGGCGCTTGCGGCATTGCTCGCGCGCATCACCGGCGAACGCGACGCACTCGCGCAACGATACGGGCGCCGCGTGCCGCTCGCGGTGAAGATCGCGCCCGATCTCGCCGATGACGCTGTCCGGACGATCGCCCGGCAGCTCGTTCGACACCGGATCGATGCCGTGATCGCGACGAACACGACGCTTGCCCGCACGGGTGTGGAGGGACTGGCACACGCCGACGAGGCCGGAGGCTTGTCCGGCGCGCCGCTTGCAACGCGCGCCACGGCGCTCATCAAGGTGCTCGCGCACGCGCTCGACGGCGCACTGCCGATCATCGGCGTCGGCGGCATCCTGGACGGTGACGGTGCACGCGCGAAGATCGACGCCGGCGCGACGCTGGTCCAGCTCTATACGGGATTGATCTACCGCGGCCCCGAGCTCGTTGCCGAATGCGTACGAGCGACGCGGTGATCGGCAACCGGGGTTGCGCTGGACGTGAACGTGCGCGCCCGCAGCTGCGCGAGCTCCGACAGGCAAAGCTCGGTGAACGCGATACCGGCATAGATGGGCAGCACGAGCAGGTTGACGATCGGCACCAGCGACAGCGGTGACAAGGCGAGGCCGAGCCCCAGCAACCGCATGCGATTCTCGCGCAGTACCGCGCGAATCTCGTCGGCACTCGCATGCTCGGCGAGCGCATCGTAACGAAACATCCGCTGCGACAGCCACGCGTTCAACAGCAGCGAAACCGCGACGTAGAGCGGTGGCAGCGCGAGCAGCGGCAACGCGAGCAGCCACAGTGGCACGAATACCCCGAGTGCGATCGCCGCGTTGCGCATGCTGCCGATGAACGTGCCGCCGCGCCGCGCGGCGAGTCCAGGGAAATGGCGCGCCGCAACGGTGCGAACGATGACCGGCATCGTCAGCACGGCGATCGCCGCGATCGCGGTCGCAACGGCCAGTGCGAAGAACACGAGCACCGCGACCACCTCGGCGACGATCCGCTGCCACGACGCCTGAGCGCCTTCGGCGCCGAACCAGCGCGACAGCCCGTTGATCAGCGGCTCCCACGCCATGACCCCGATTGCGACCCACACGATGGCGCTGATCAGGAGCGGCAACGTCGCCAGTCCGACGATGCGTGCCGTGAACAGGATCGGCACGGCGCGCCGCAACGCGCCCGTAATGGCCGTCACGCGACGCTTCAGACGGACGCCGTCTCGAGTTCGAAGCGATCCGACAACTCGCCGATGACGCGCGTGAAGGCGCGATCGATCAGCGGCTCGGCTTCGACGAGGCGCGCGCGGTTGGCGCGGAACTGCTCGGCGAGGACCTCTGCGGTCAGCGACAGTGCGCGCTGGCCCTGCCGATTCGTGAACAGGTAATTGCCGCGCAACGGGCTCACCCACGCGAGTTTGGCGAACGACAGCTGCCCGTCTTCATCCTCAAACTCGACCCACATGCCGCGATCCATGCTGCGGGCGATCTCGAGGTATTCGTCGTCGAGCACCGCGGCGGCGGCATCGGGCAGCGCGGGCTCTGCGGGCGCCATCGCCGCTGCAAGCGCTTCGGCGCGCGCGGCCTTGTCGGAATCGCCGGCCGCCTTCGCGACTTCGGCCTCGGCCTTGGCCGCTTCAGCGACGGCGGCCGTCGGTGATGGCACGGCGGCAAGCGACGGCTTGACCGCCGCCGCGTGCGCTTCGACGAGGTTCGACATGAACGACTCGCGCTCGCCAGGCGCCCACTGCGCCGCCGGCGCGCCGGCGGCGATCCGCTTCAGCAACGACGGCAGCAGCGCGACCAGGTGCTTGCGATCCTCGGGCGTCTTCTTCGGCTGGACGCTCCACACGAGGTCCTCGAGCGTGGCGACACTGGAGCCCCATGCATCGCTGTCCTCGCCCTCGCGCAGATAAATGCCTTCGAGCGTGTGCTGCCATTTGCGGCGCAGGAATTCGGCC
Organism: Burkholderiales bacterium; assembly: GCA_025935435.1. Classification (GTDB taxonomy): domain Bacteria; phylum Pseudomonadota; class Gammaproteobacteria; order Burkholderiales; family Casimicrobiaceae; genus VBCG01. The sequence goes on along the minus strand of JAICVH010000205.1, from coordinate 2,245 downwards.
AGGAACCGCGGGATCGGATAGCTTTCGACGCGGCGCTCGATTTCCGATTTCGCGACGAGACCTGCGAGATCCTTGCGGTCGCCCTCGTTGATCTCCTCGGCGGTGGTTGCGAAGTTCGCTTCGGCCACCTGTTCCTCGGCGGCGAGGAACGCTTCGAGCTCCGCGCGAAGCTCGTCGAAGATGCCGAGGTTGTCGCCGAATCCATCGATGATCCGGTGCACGATCCGGTCGATCGTCTGGTACAGCGGATCGTCCTGGCCCATCGCCGGCGACCAGCCGAGGCCCGCAGCGGCGAGCGCATTGACGAGAAGCCGCGACGGATGCGTTTTCTTCGCGAAGAACGCGCCGTCGAGCATCGCGACCTTGAGCACCGGAATCTGCAACCGCGCGAGCAGCGCCTTGATGCCGTCCGGCAGATCGCGCGTCTCGAAGATGAAATCGAACAACATCGCGACCATCTCGATCGTCATCGCCTCGAGCTGGTTCGCGCGCTGACCGAGCGGAGATTCCTGCAGGTCGCGCAGGACGTTGTGCAGGCCTTCCGGAATGCCGGAGAACGTCACCTGCATGCCTTCGACGTCGAAATGCGTCTGTCCCTGCTGCAGCCGAGTGAGTCCCTCGCGAAGTCCAGGCGTTGCGACGATCGGCGCGCCGGGGACGTAGCCGGAGGGTGTCGGTGGCAACGGCGGAGACACGCGCGTCGGCGGTGCCGGATGTCCGGTCAACGGAAAACCGCCATGCGACGCCATGCGCCGGAACATCGCCATCACGTCCATTTCGGGCGCAGGCTGGGACACCTCCGGCTTGTCGTCGGCGAGGCGCTTGCGCGGCGCCGCAGACTTGCCGCGTGCGGCCGCCGAACGCACCGATCCCGGTGGCACGATGCGCAGGTTGGCGAGATGACGGTTGACGTCCGCATAGATCGCCGCGACTTCACCGAGCGGCGCCTGGTTCAGCTCCTTCAGGATCTGGAAGCGCGTCCGGTTTTCGGTGTGCAGCGTGCCGAGCGCTTCCGCGAAGGCGCCGAAGATCGTGCCGGGACCGAGCGGGTTCGCCGACGATTCGAGATGCGGCTTGCCGAGCAGATGTCCGACGCCACGGTTCAGCGTGACGAGCTCGTCGTGGCACATGTTCTCGACGACGCGGACGATGTTGCCGACCAGCACCGATTCGTCGACGGTGTTGAGATCGATCAGCGCGAGCTTCGACGCATCGACCTTCGAGAAATCCGCCTTCTCGTCGGCGCGTCCCGAAACGCGTTCCTCGATGTGCGTGCGCAGCCGCTTCTCGAACTCCGACATCACGGCAGCGCGATCGGCGATCAGCACCTGCCGCGCTTCGAGAAACTGCTGCTGCTCCGCGCGAACGTCCGACTTGCCCGCGCGATCCATCAGCATGTCGCACACGCGATCGAGCAGCGCGGTGAACGACAACAGCAGCCGGTGGACGGTGAGGTCCCGGCAATCGGCGAGAATTTTGGCCAGCTCCCGGGGAATGGGGCGGCGAGCCGGTGCAGCGCTTGTCGTTACGTTCGAGGGCGGCACAGGCTAGGCGGAAGCGGCATCGGCGTCAGCGGTGTGCGCGGCCAAGCGGCATCGAGGGCTTTGGAAACCTCTAACGTTTAGCGAAACGACTCTAGCATGGGGCCGCATTGTATGCCACTGGCGCCACCGCGCTCAGCCGTCGCGCGTGAGCTCCAACCAGGCCTTCTCCACACGCTTGAACGAGACGGGCACCGGCGTCCGCAGTTCCTGCGCGAACAGCGACACGCGCAACTCCTCGAGCAGCCAGCGAAACGACGTCAAGCGTGGCGACACGACGCCCGCGCGCCGTTCGGCAGCAACGCGGTCGGCATACCGCGCCCACCACTGCGCCACCTGCACGGCGTGCCGTGAATCGCGGTCTGGATTGCGCGACTGGCGCTCAATGCGCCGGCCCAGCGCCTGCAGGTAGCGCGGAATGTGGTGCAGCATCTCCCAGGGCGTCTCGGTGAAGAACCCCGGATGCACGAGCGCGTCGCGCTGCTGGCGGATTTCGGCGGCAAGCGTCCGTTGCACGGCCGGCATGCCGGCGAGCGTGCGCGACAGCGCCTGGTATTCGGTGGCGATTGCGCCGAGCATCCGCAGCGCGCTTTCTGCAACCGCCGGCAACCTTGCGCGAGCGCGCTTCACTTGCGCCGTGAACGCGTCGCGATCGCGCGGCAGCGGATCGTCTCCGATGTAAGCACGGTCGATCACCGCGTCAT
>JAICVH010000319.1 GCA_025935435.1 Burkholderiales bacterium | reverse complement strand
GTTTCGCGAGGCAACGCGCTGATGGAGGCGATACTCGACCGCGGATTGCGCCGCACGTCGGGTCCGCAATGGCTCGCTGAAAACGTGCTCCACGGCAAGTGGGTGCTCGCCGTCGCCGGCACGCACGGCAAGACGACGACGTCGGCGATGCTTGCGCACATCCTCGACGAGGCGGGCTTCGATCCCGGTTTCCTGATCGGCGGCGTGCCCGTCGATTTCGACGTGTCGGCGCGGCTCACGGACAGCGCGTTCTTCGTGATCGAGGCAGACGAATACGATACGGCGTTCTTCGACAAGCGCTCGAAGTTCGTGCATTACGAGGCGCGCACCGCGATCCTCAACAATCTCGAGTTCGACCACGCGGACATCTTCGCCGACCTGGCGGCGATCGAAACGCAGTTCCATCACTTCGTGCGGACGATTCCCTCGCAGGGTCGCATCGTCGTGAATGGCGGCGATGTCGCGCTCGCTCGCGTGCTTGCGCGAGGCGCATGGAGCGACATCGAGCGTTTCGACGCATCGCCGTCGAACGTCGAACCGCGCGTCGACTGGACGATCGCAGACGACGGAGCCGTCACGCTCGACGGCTCCAGGGTCGGCCGCCTCACGTTCGGTCACACGGGTCGTCACAACCGACTGAATGCGCTCGCGGCGCTTGCGGCGTCACGGCACGCCGGCGTGCCGGTCGACGCTGGCCTGCGTGCGCTCGGCACGTTTGGCGGCGTCAAGCGGCGCATGGAGCTCCGGGGTCGAGTCGATGGCATCGCGCTCTACGATGATTTCGCCCATCACCCGACCGCCATCGCGACCACGCTCGAAGGCCTGCGCCGTAGCGAGCCTCGCGGCCGCATCCTCGCAGTACTCGAGCCGCGGTCCAACACGATGAAGCTCGGCACGATGAAAGCCGCGCTGCCGGCGAGCCTCGCGCAGGCCGACGAAGTGTTCTGTTACGCGGCCAACCTGGGCTGGGACGCCGGCGAAGCGCTGGTGCCGCTCGGCGGCCGCGCCCACGTGCACGATGAGCTCGGCGCGCTCGTCGACGCCGTCACGTGCGCGGCGCGCCCGGGCGATCACATCGTCGTCATGAGCAATGGCGCCTTCGGCGGCGTTCATGCCCGGCTGCTCGATTCGCTCGCAGCCTCGCGGGCGCGCGACGAGGCGGCGTGCGCGGGCGGCGCGTGATGGAGTGATTCACCCCGCACTCGTCTACCTGCACGGCTTTCGCTCGTCGCCGAAGAGCACCAAGGCGTCTCAACTCGTCGCCGCGGTTGACGCGTTGTCGGCGGAACTTCGCCCGAGCCTGGTCGTGCCGGCGTTGCCGTGGCGCCCGGTGGAAGCGATGGCGATGATCGATGCGCTCGCCCGCGCTCGGGATCCGGCGCAAACGACCTACGTCGGCAGCTCGCTCGGCGGCTTTTACGCGACCGTCGCCGCCGAGCGCCATGGAAGCGCGGCGGTGCTGATCAACCCTGCCGTACGTCCCGACGACGATTTGCGCCCGCATGCCGGGCTGCAAGTCAACCTCTACACGGGCGAAGCCTTCGAGGTCACCGACGCCCTGTTCGACGAGCTCCGCGATCTTCGCGTCACGCATATCACGCGTCCGGACCGGTACCTGCTTTTCGCGCGCACGGGCGACGAGGTTCTCGATTACCGGCAGGCGGTCGCCCTGTACGGTGGCGCCTGGCAGTGCATCGAAGGCGGCGGCGATCACGCTTTCACCGGCTTCGAACGGCACATCGCGACGCTGCTGCGTTTTGCGCGCACCGGCTTTGTGCGGCGCACATAGCGGGAAGCGCCGGCCCGGGTTATGCTTGCGTTCATGACTTGGCGAAGTCGTACCGCCTTCCCGAACCTCAATGCGCGCCGGAGCCAGAAGCCCCGGCGTCACTCGCCGCCCACGCACGACTCCGCCTGACCCGGCCGCGTCGTCTGGCCGGCGCGCTTCTACCAGGGAGCATGCGATGGCAACCAGCACACGCGTGGGCCGAGACCCCGCGTCAGCGATGTCAGAAACCGCCGCCGACCTGATCGGCCGCGAACGCACGTTCGGTGCGCGCAATTACGATCCGCTGCCGGTGGTCCTCGCCCGTGGCGAAGGCAGCTGGCTGGCGGACGTCGACGGCCGACGCTACCTCGACCTGATGAGCGCCTATTCCGCCGTCAGCTTTGGCCACGGTCACCCGCGAATCGTCGGCGCGCTGATCGCTCAGGCACAGCAACTCGGCGTCACATCGCGCGCTTATCACAATGATGAGTTGCCGTTCCTGTTCGAACGACTGACGCAGCTGACGGGACTCGACCGCGTGTTGCCGGCCAACGGAGGCGCCGAGGCGGTAGAGACCGCAATCAAGGCGGCGCGCAAGTGGGGCCACAAGATCAAGGGCATCGCCGACGGGCGCGCGGAGATCATCGGGTGCCACGGCAATTTCCACGGACGCACGATCACGGCGACGGCGTTGTCGACGGAGCCGCAATATCGCGACGGTTTCGGCCCGTTCCCGACCGGGTTGTCGACGGTTCCCTACGGCGACGCGGACGCGCTCGCGAAAGCGATCACGCCGCGGACCGCAGCGTTTCTGGTCGAGCCGATCCAAGGGGAGGCCGGGATCGTCCTGCCGCCGCCGGGCTACCTTGCCCGCTGCCTGCAGATCTGTCGCGAACGGCACGTGCTGATGATCGTCGACGAAGTGCAGACCGGTCTCGGTCGCACCGGCCGCTTCCTCGCGTGCCAGCACGAGGACGTCAAGCCGGATGGCGTCATTCTCGGCAAGGCGCTCGGCGGCGGTCTGCTGCCGGTGTCGGCGTTCGTCGCGACCAACGACGTGATGCAGGTGTTCCATCCCGGCGACCATGGCAGCACGTTCGGCGGCAATCCGCTTGCCGCTGCCGTCGCGATGGCCGCGCTCGATGTCCTGCAGGACGAACATCTGATCGAGCGGTCGGCCGAGTTGGGCGCGTGGCTCCTCGGCGAATTGCAGGATCTGCGCAGCGACCTCGTGCGCGACGTGCGCGGGCGCGGCCTTTTCGTCGGCATCGAAGTCGCCGGAGAAAAGAATGCGGCGCGGCCGGTCGTCGATCGGCTGCTCGCCCGCGGCATCCTGTCCAAGGACACGCACGGCACCGTCGTGCGGATCGCGCCGCCGCTCAACATTCCGCGCGACGACCTGGAATGGGCCGTTGGTGAAATTCGCGCGGTATTCCGCGAACTCGAGCGGGACGTGAAGCGCGCTGCCTGAATCGCTGCGCGTCGTCCGGCCGGCGGGCGATCGAGCGTTCGACATCCGTTCAAGGGACGCGCGCTCGTTCGGGCGGTTATTCTGCCGCCCTTCACATTTCTTCGATCATTTGCAATGCGCATCGCGTTCGGAGTCGCCGCGTTCGTCGTCGCCGCGTTGACCATCGGGTCGGTCCGCGCGGCGGGTCGCATCTGCACGACCGCCGACACGTTGATGTTCGGCCAGCAGGCAGTCGGCAGCAGTGAGCAGCGGAGCGTCGTCGTGTCGAACTGCGGCGATCGCGCGTGGAGTTTCACCGACGTCAGCACGCATGCGGCGACGAGTGCGGCGTATCGCGTCGAATCGGCCTGCGCAACGGGAATGACGCTCGCGCCGGGCGATAGCTGCGCGATCGACGTGTATTTCGAACCGCACGCACCAGGCCAGGCGTCGGGCGCCGTATGGCTGCACAACTCGACGTCGACACCGGATCAGCTGATTACGTTCTACGGTCGCGCGGTCGACGCGCAAGCGGGCACCGGCATGCTCGAATTCACGCCGGCGATCGCGAACTTCGGTACGCAGAACGTCGGCACCGAGTCCGACGCGCTCGTCGTCACGCTCACCAATCGCGGGTCGGCGTCACTGGTGCCGAGCGCGCTCGTCCTGAACGGCGCCAATCCGTATGATTTTCGGGGGACATCCAGCGCGACCGACTGTGGCATCGGGCGCGCGATTGCGGCGGGCGGCGCGTGCACGCTGAGCCTTTACTTCGCGCCGCG
>JAICVH010000413.1 GCA_025935435.1 Burkholderiales bacterium | reverse complement strand
GGCCGGCAAGGCAGGCGTGATCACGATCGCGACGAACATGGCCGGCCGGGGCACCGATATCGTGCTCGGCGGCAGCATCGAGCCGCAGATCCTGCGGCTCCGCGAAGATCCTAACCTGGATCCTGCCGAAAAGGAGTCGCAGATCGCGACGATGCGCAGCGAATGGCAGGCGCGCCACGACGCGGTGATCAAAGCGGGCGGCCTGCATATCGTCGGTACTGAACGGCACGAGTCGCGGCGCATCGACAACCAGTTGCGCGGTCGTGCGGGTCGACAGGGCGACCCCGGGTCATCGCGTTTCTATCTGTCGCTCGAGGACCCGCTGCTGCGCATCTTCGGCGGCGAGCGTCTGTCCGGCATCATGCAACGGCTGAAGATGCCGGAAGGCGAGCCGATCGAGCACTCGATCGTCAACCGCTCGATCGCCAAGGCACAAAACCGTGTCGAGTCTCGCAACTTCGACATTCGGAAGCAATTGCTCGAGTACGACGACGTCGCGAACGATCAACGGCGCGTTATCTACCAGCAGCGCAACGAGTTGCTCGAAGGCGACGATGTCGCCGAAACCATCGGCAACATGATCCGCGGCGAGATCGACGCGACGTTCAAGCGTTTCATTCCGCCGGAGTCGGTCGAGGAGCAATGGGATGTACCGGGCCTCGAAGCGGCACTCGCCTCCGATTACCAGCTGACGGCACCGGTCGGGGAATGGCTGAAAGCCGAGCCCGAACTCGACGATGCGACGCTGCGCGAGCGGATCGAAAAGATCGGTTACGAAGCATGGAAGAGCAAGGAGGCGCAGGTTGGCGTTGAATTGCTGCGGCAGTTCGAGCGCAGCCTGATGCTGCAAACGGTCGACCATCATTGGCGTGAACACCTCGCATCGCTCGACCATCTGCGTCAAGGTATTCATCTGCGGGGCTACGCGCAGAAGAATCCGAAACAGGAGTACAAGCGCGAGGCGTTCGAGCTCTTCTCCGATATGCTCGATCGCATCAAGCAGGACGTCGTGCGCGTCGTGCTGACCGTGCAGGTGCGTTCGCAGGAGGACGTGCAGGCCGTCGAGCAGGAGCCCGCCGTCAGCAACGTGCAGTACCAGCACGCGGACTACGAGCAGGCGCTCGCCAGCAACGGCGACGGCGGCGACACCGCGGTCGCGGTCGCACCGCCGTTCGTGCGCGCAGGTCAGAAGGTCGGACGCAATGACCCGTGCCCATGTGGCAGTGGCAAGAAATACAAACACTGCCACGGTAGGCTTGGGTAAAGCTGCTGCGCGGGCCGATTACGTCGTTGTTTCCTCGCTCGGCGCTCGCTGTACGTTCGTGTACTATCTCGCGCCTCGCTGCGGGCTGCCTCGCCTGCAAGCCGCTCGCGACGGCATCCGTTCAGCCAAGTGGCGTCGCCATTGGGCGAAACCTGACCATCCGTGCCCGTCAACTACACGCCGCCGACCGCTGATTCGCTGCTGCCGGTGCCGGGCATCAAACTCGGAACGGCGGCTGCGGGCATCAAGAACTGGCAGCGTGACGACCTGCTGCTGGTCATCGCGGATGCAGGCACCTGCGCCGCCGGCGTATTCACGCAAAACCGTTTCTGCGCGGCGCCGGTCGTCGTTTGCCGCGAGCATCTGGCACTGCAGCGCAACCGCGCGTCCGACTTTCGCGCACTGGTCGTCAACGCCGGGAATGCCAATGCCGGCACCGGCGAACCGGGTACGGCGGCTGCACGCGACACGTGCAGCGCGGTCGCGCGACTGATCGAATGCGGCGACGATTCGGTGCTGCCGTTCTCGACCGGCGTCATCATGGAGTCGCTGCCGGTCGAGCGCATCGTCGATGCACTGCCGCGAGCGTATGCGGCGGCGCGCGCGGACGGCTGGTTCGCGGCGGCACGCGCCATCATGACGACCGATACGATGCCGAAGGGGGCGTCACGCCGCGTGACGCTCGACGGCGTGGACGTCACTGTCACCGGCATTGCCAAGGGTGCCGGCATGATCCACCCGGACATGGCAACGATGCTTGCGTTCGTCGCGACCGATGCACCAGTCGACGAACAGGTTCTTGCGGCACTCGCGCCTGACATCGCGTCGTTGTCATTCAACGCCGCGACCGTCGACGGCGACACGTCGACCAACGACAGCTTCGTGATCGCCGCGACGGGCCAGGCGGCGACCGCACCGATTCGGCACGCCGCGGATCCGCGGATGGCGCTGCTGAAAAATGCGCTCGAAGCGGTCGCCGTCGATCTGGCGCAGGCGATCGTCCGCGATGGCGAGGGCGCGACCAAGTTCGTGACGATTCGCATCGAAGGTGGGCGCGATATCGCCGAGTGCAGACGCGTCGCTTTTGCAATCGCGCATTCGCCGCTCGTCAAAACCGCGTTCTTTGCATCCGATCCCAACCTCGGTCGTATCGTCTGCGCGATCGGGAACGGCGCGGCAGGCGATCTCGACGCTGCACGCGTGTCGTTCTGGCTCGACGACGTGCTGGTGGTCGATCGGGGCGGCCGCTCTGCGCAATACACGGAAGCGCAGGGACAGCGCGTGATGAAGCAGAACGAATTCACGGTTCGCGTCGACCTCGCGCATGGCGATGCGCACGCGGTCGTCTGGACCTGCGACTTTTCGCACGAATACGTCTCGATCAACGCGGAATACCGCTCCTGACGGTGGCACCGTCATCGCTTGAACGATTGATCGAGCGCGTCGAGTCGTTGCTCGCTCGCGTCGAGTTGTTGTTGCCGCCGCCGGAGGCCGACCCCGATTGGAAAAAGACGACAGCAGCGCGTTGGCGCAAACGCGGCGGCCGCGGTTATTTGCAAGCGGTTTTGCACCCGCACACGATCGCGCTTGCGGATCTGGTGGCAATCGACGCGCAGAAGCAGGCGATCGATCGCAACACGCGACAATTCGTCGCCGGTTTGCCGGCGAACAACGTGCTCCTCACGGGTTCGCGCGGCACCGGGAAATCGTCGCTGGTCAAGTCGATGCTCACGCGGTATCAGACGAAGGGACTCCGGCTGGTAGAGGTCGACAAGGCCGATTTGACCGACCTCCCGGACATCGCCGATCGACTGGCTGCGCACCCCTATCGCTTCATCGTGTTCTGCGACGATCTCACGTTCGATGCGGGAGAGGCGGGCTACAAAGCACTGAAGGTAATGCTCGACGGCTCCATCGCCGGCGCCGCTACCAACATCGTCGTGTATGCGACGTCCAATCGCAGGCATCTTCTACCCGAGTACTTCGCGGAGAATCTCGAAACGAAGCATGTCGGTGAGGAAGTTCATCCGGGTGAGTCGGTCGAGGAAAAGATTTCGCTCTCCGAACGTTTCGGACTGTGGATTACGTTCTATCCGTTCGCGCAGGACGACTACCTCG
>JAICVH010000144.1 GCA_025935435.1 Burkholderiales bacterium | reverse complement strand
GAGCGCGCTCGACTGCGTATCCGGGACCGCTGCTCGAAGTGCGCGCTGCGCGCAAGCAATTCGGTGGCCTGGTGGCGGTGAATGATCTGAGCTTCGAGATCCGCGACGGCGAAATCCTCGGGCTGATCGGGCCAAACGGTGCCGGCAAGAGCACGACCTTCGCGCTCATCAGTGGTGCGCTGAAGTTGACGGCCGGCGACATTCTGTTTCGAGGTGCGTCGATCGGCGCGCGCGCCCCTTACGAGATTGCTCGGCTGGGCATCGGTCGCACGTTTCAGCACGTGCGCCTGTTGCCTCAAATGACGGTCCTCGACAATGTCGCACTGGGCGCCTATTTGCGCGGCCAGGCGGGGGTTGCGCGTTCCGCGTTGCGACTGAACCGCAATGAAGAAGCGCGTACGCGTGCCGTCGCGTCACGGCAACTCGCGCGCGTCGGGCTGGCCGAACACCTGTTCGACGATGCCGGCAGCCTGCCGCTTGGCAAACAGCGGATCGTCGAAATCGCGCGCGCGCTCGCCGCCGATCCCGAGCTTCTGCTGCTCGACGAACCCGCCGCGGGGCTGCGCTATCTGGAGAAACAGGCGCTCGCCGAACTGCTGCGTTCACTGCAGCGCGAAGGCATGACGATCCTGCTCGTCGAGCACGACATGGATTTCGTCATGCGCCTGACCGATCGCCTGATCGTGATGGATTTCGGGGAAAAGCTCGCGGAAGGCGAGCCCGCGGCCATCCAGCGCGACCCGCTCGTGCTCGAGGCGTACTTGGGTGGCGTTTAGACAGATGAACGGCGTATGAACAGTGAACGGCGTATGAACGGCGTTTGCACATGACCGCGGCGACGCGTGCGGTCGTGACCAACGTCCTCGATGTCGAGCACCTGTCTGTTGCTTACGGCAAGGTGCTCGCCGTGCGGGATGTTTCACTTCGTGTTGCGCCCGGCACGATTGCGACGGTGATTGGTCCGAACGGCGCCGGCAAGACGACGTTGCTCGGTGCGATCGCCGGCCTGCTGCCCGCGCAAGGGACCATTCACTGCTTCGGGGAAAACGTCACGCCGTGGCCGGTCGAGCAGCGTGTCGCGCGCGGTCTCGTGCTCGTGCCTGAAAAGCGGGAGCTGTTCGCTTCGATGAGCGTTGCTGACAATCTGCTGCTCGGCGGCTTCACGCGTCGTCGTGAACGGCGCACATCGCAAGCACTCGACGATGTTTATGCGCGCTTTCCGCGGCTCGCGGAGCGACGCAGTCAACTTGCCGGCACGCTGTCCGGCGGCGAGCGGCAGATGCTCGCGCTCGGGCGTGCGTTGATGTCGGCGCCCAAGCTGCTGCTCCTGGACGAGCCGTCGCTGGGTCTGGCGCCGCTGATCGTACGAGACATCTTCGCGATAATCGCAACGCTCCGCTCGAGCGGTTCGGCGGTGCTTCTCGTCGAGCAGAACGCGCGCGCAGCGCTGCAGGTGTCAGACTATGGATACGTGCTCGAAACCGGCGAACGTGTCCTCGAAGGTCCGAGCGCTGAACTCGCGTCCAACCCGCGTGTGGCGGCCACCTATCTTGGACAGGGCGCTAATACCAATGCTGGTTCCGACTGATCGAGCGACGCGCTACGAAGGTGCGAGGCCGCGCCGGCGGCCGTTGGTGGCGCGCTTGAATGCGGCCGGTTCAATCCCCACCCTGACATCGAAGTGTTTGCGTGCGCGCTGAGCGCCCCCTCTGAAGGATTCCCTTGCACGAAACGACGCTTACCGAAATGCCCGCGCCGCTGCTAGCCAACGCCGAACGGCTGCTGCTCGCCCCCGCCGATCTCGACTTCGAAAAGGTTTCGCGTGCGCTCGGGTCGATCCACGCGCACGACGTCGACTTCGCCGACTTCTATTTCCAGCACTCCTGCTACGAGAGCTGGAGTCTCGAAGAGGGCATCGTCAAGGCAGGTACGTTCAACATCGATCGCGGCGTTGGCGTCCGTGCCGTGCACGGAGACAAGCAGGCATTTGCGTACTCCGACGATATTTCGCTGCCGGCACTCGAGGAAGCGGCGACCGCCGTGCGCGCGATCGGACGGCAGGGACAGTCGGCATCCGCGCCGCTCGGTGAGCGCGGCCGAACGCGCCTGCTCTATCCTGCCGCCGACCCGGTGATGAGCCTGGCAGACGCGGACAAGGTGGCGATGCTGACGCGGCTCGAGCGCCGCGCACGCGCGATCGATCCGCGTGTCGTGCAGGTCATGGCGTCGCTCGCCGGCGAACACGAAACGGTGCTGATCGCCCGCAGCGACGGATTGCTCGCGGCGGACGAGCGGCCGCTCGTGCGCATCTCGATCACGGTCATCGTGGAAGAGAACGGCCGACGCGAGCAGGGCTATTCGGGGGGTGGCGCGCGGCTCGATTACGGCTATTTCACCGACGCACGCCTCGACGAGCTCGCGAAGCAGGCGGTCGACCAGGCGCTGATCAATCTCGGTGCACGCGATGCACCCGCCGGCAACATGACCGTGGTACTGGGCAACGGCTGGCCGGGCATTCTGCTTCATGAAGCGATCGGCCACGGCCTCGAAGGCGACTTCAATCGCAAAGGGACGAGCGCTTTTTCAGGCCGCGTGGGGCAACGCGTCGCCGCACCCGGGGTGACCGTCGTCGATGACGGCACGCTCGGCGAACGGCGTGGTTCGCTCAATCTGGACGACGAGGGCAACCCCACGCAACGAACGGTGCTGATCGAAGACGGGTACTTGCGCGGTTACATGCAGGATCGCCTCAATTCACGGCTGATGAAGGCGGGGGAGACCGGCAATGGCCGCCGCGAATCGTTTGCGCATTTGCCCATGCCGCGCATGACGAACACGATCATGCTCGCAGGCGATCGCGAGCCTGCCGAAATCATCGCGTCGGTGAAGAACGGTTTGTACGCGGCCAACTTCGGCGGCGGGCAGGTCGACATCACGAGCGGCAAGTTCGTGTTCTCGGCGGCCGAGGCGTGGATGATCGAAAACGGCAAGCTCACGTATCCGGTCAAAGGCGCAACGCTTATTGGCAATGGTCCGGATGCGCTGACGCGTGTTTCAATGATTGGCAACGACCTCGCGCTCGATGCCGGCATCGGTACCTGCGGCAAGGAAGGGCAGAGTGTTCCGGTCGGCGTGGGTCAGCCGACGCTGCGCATCGACGGTCTCACCGTCGGCGGAACGTCGTAGTCGTCGCGAAGCGAGTGCCCGCCTGCGGTTGCGCCGCAAAGGCCTAGTGGAGCGGCCCGGCAACCGGCGTATCGGTGACCGCAGGTGCCGGTGACGCGTGATGACATACGACACGCCATCCCGACGGCGTGCGCATCATGACGTTGGTTGCGACGGCGACCCCGCGCGTCGACTCGTCGCCGGCCTGTACGTGCTCGAGCGTGCTTTGCATCGCGAGTCCGACAGTCTCCATCACGACGATCTGATCGAGCCGGAACGACAGTTTGCCGTTGCCCGAGAACAGCTGCTCGAAACTGTGACGCACCGACTCGTATCCGACATGCCGCATTCCGCCTGGATGGATGCAGACGATCTCCTCATCCTCTGCCCACGTCGCCATCATCGCGTCGAGATCGCGCGCTTCGAACGCCTGGTAGAACGCCTGGATTGCATCATGCGGTGACGTGTAGATCGGCGGCGTACGAACGGTGGGCATGAGCGACGATCAGCGGGAAGACACGGGGATTGCAGACGGGGAGGGCGCGCGCGCCAGATTGTAGACCAGTTCCGGCGACAGATCGCGCATGCATCGAAAATGACCGAGCGGACATTCGCGCTCGAAGCAAGGACTGCATTCGATCTCGATGCGCGCGATGCGCGCGGTGCTCGATAGCGGCGGTGTGTAGAGCGGTGACGACGAGCCGAACAGCGCAATCAGCGGCGCGCCTACGGCAGCTGCCGCATGCATCAGCCCCGAATCGTTGCTGACGACGAGCGACGCAACGGACATGAGATCGATTGCCGTGCCGAGATCGGTCCGCCCGGTCAGATCGATGACAGTCGAAGCGGAGGTTCCGAGCGCTGCAGTGAGCGACGCCGCGATCGGCGCATCGTTGGGTGAACCGAGTATCCAGATCGCCTGGCCATCGGCGACGAGCCGCGTCGCGAGCGTCGCGAAGTGCTCGACGGGCCAGCGTTTTGCCGGCCCGTACTCGGCGCCGGGGCAAAGGATCGCGACCGGACGCTCGCGCGTTACACCAAGCGCGTGCATCGCTGCAGCGCGATTCGCTTCATCGGGTATCAGCATTGGCGGAGGTGCCTCGCGCCGAAGCGTGCCGTCCGAGCGGTCCGCGAGCGCGACATAACGGGCCGCGAGTTGCGGCATCGCCCGCCGGTCGATCCACCGCGCTTCGGTCAACAGTCCGTAACGCGCTTCACCGCGATAACCGATGCGCCGTGGAATGTTGGCGAACCAGGGCACCAGGGCCGATTTCCACGTATTTGGAAGCACGTACGCGCGCGCGTAGCGTTCGGCGCGAAGCGCGATGCCGAGCGAGCGGCGCCGACGCAGACCGAATTGCCCGTGTGCGGCGGGCGCGTCGATGATGCGGCGTATCCCGCGCATTCGTGCGTACACCGGCCCGCACCAGGGCGGCGCGATCACGTCGATCGCTTCGGCCGCCTGCTCGCGGAGCCGCGCCACGAGCGGCTCGGTCAAAATCGCATCGCCGACCCACGAGGGGGCGACGATCAGTACGCGATCGCTGGCTGCGTGCGCACGCACGCCGGCTCGGGAGGTCGCTTCCGTAACTTCAGTGTCCCGCCTGCGCTTCGCCCTCGAGACGATAACGCGTGCCGCAGTAGGGACACATCGCTTCGCCTGCGCCGGCAACATCCAGAAAGACGCGCGGATGCGAACTCCACAGCGGCATGGCGGGATTCGGACAGTAAACCGGCAGGTCTGCCGCGTGAACGGCGATCGGCTGTGTCTCGCGCGTTTCGTTCATCGTGGTACTGGCGTCAGCCAATGCGCGTGCGCAGGATCCCGGCCATTGACCGCATCGAAGAACAGCTTCTGCAAACGTTCGGTGACCGGGCCCCGCCGGCCATCGCCGATCGGCCGATGATCGAACTCCCGAATCGGCGTGACTTCGGCTGCGGTGCCGGTGAAGAACGCTTCGTCGGCGACATAGAATTCATCGCGCGTGATGCGACGCTCGGTGACCGGAATCCCGAGCTCGCCGGCAAACTGCATGATCGTGTCGCGCGTGATGCCGGCCAGAGCACCGCCGGAAAGATCCGGCGTATGCAGCGCGCCATCGCGCACCAGGAACACGTTTTCCCCCGACCCCTGGCATACGAAGCCCTGCGGGTCCAGCAGCATCGCTTCTTCGTACCCGTCGTGCGTGGCCTCCTGGTTCGCCAGGATCGACACGGCGTAATTGCACACGGCCTTGGCGCCGCACATCGTGATGTTCGGATGGTGGTGTGTGTACGACGACGTCTTGACGCGGATGCCCTTCTCGATGCCGTCGGCGCCGAGATAGGCGCCCCACGGCCACGCGGCGATCGCCACCATTACCGGGTTCGACTTCGCTGCCACGCCCATCGCAACCGAGCCGTAGAACGCGATCGGCCGGATGTAGCACGATTCCAGCCGGTTCTGGCTGACGCACGCCTTCTGCGCGTCCATCAACGCTTCGACGCCGAAAGGTATCTTCATGCCGAAGATGCGAGCGGACCGCAACAGGCGTTCCGTGTGGTCGCGCAACCGGAAGATCGCCGGTCCCGCGTCGGTCATGTAGCAGCGAACGCCCTCGAATACACCCATGCCGTAGTGGAGCGTATGCGTGAGCACGTGCGTGGTCGCGTCGCGCCACGGCACCATCTTGCCGTCGTACCAGATCCATCCGTCGCGGTCGGCCATCGACATGGCAAGTCGTCCCTCGCTTCGAAAGCAACGATTTTAGCAGGCGTGTTGCGTGCAAGAAGCGGCTGTCGACGCGCTGAAGCCTGCGACGGCGCACAGCGTCGTTGTAACGGCTGCCTGGTCACCGCGTGATGTGTCAGCCGGCGACTTCGCCAGGCGTTCGGCGTGCACCGAATACTGCCTGCCACAACGCGTCGACCGCGGCACGCCGCGGAGCCTGAGCGTCGGCGTCGACGCGCGCATGCGGCGCGCCGGTCAGGCGGATCTGATGCTGCAGACGACGGTACTCGCGATACGCGTCCGCGGCCTGCACGGCGATGTCTGGCGGGACGAGGCCAGCGTCACCCGCCATCTGCAACAGCGCGATGTTGCCCGCGTTGCGCGTCAGTTGCGGATGAGCGTACGCATGCGCGAGCACGATGAACTGCACGGCGAATTCGATATCGACCATGCCACCCGCATCGTGCTTCAGATCGAACAGCGTCGTTGGGTTCGCGTGTCCGACCGCCATTCGCTCGCGCATGTCGACGACCTCGCGCCGGAGCGCCGCAGGGTCGCGCGGCGTGCGCAGCACCGCATCGCG
>JAICVH010000563.1 GCA_025935435.1 Burkholderiales bacterium | reverse complement strand
CCGGCGAAACGATCGTCGTGCCTTACAACGACCTGACCGCCGTGCAGGAGGCGTTCGAGGCGGACGGCGACGCGATCGCGGGCATCATCGTCGAACCGATCGCAGGCAACATGAATCTGGTCCTGCCGAAGCGCGGGTTTCTCGAGGGCTTGCGCGGCGTCTGCGATCGCTACCGTGCCGTGCTGATCTTCGACGAAGTGATGACCGGCTTCCGCGTGCACGCGCGCGGCGCACAGGGTCTGTTCGGCATAACACCGGACCTGACGACGCTCGGCAAGGTTATCGGTGGCGGCATGCCGGTCGGTGCGTTCGGCGGCAAGCGCGCGATCATGGAGTGCATCGCCCCGCTTGGTCCGGTGTATCAGGCGGGGACGTTGTCGGGCAATCCGGTCGCCGTCGCTGCGGGCCTGGCGACGCTCGCGCTGACGGAGGCTCCCGGCTTCTACACGAGCCTCACGGCGACGACGCGCAGCCTGACCGATGGGCTCGCCCGCTCGGCGGCAAAACACGGCGTTGCATTTTCGGCGCAGGCGGTCGGTGGCATGTTCGGCGTGTACTTCGCGAAGACCATTCCCGACTCATACGAGAGCGTGATGGCGTGCGACAAGGCCCGCTTCAACCGCTTCTTCCATGCGCTGCTCGACGCCGGCATTTATTTCGCGCCGTCCGCGTACGAGGCCGGTTTCGTGTCCGCCGCGCATCGCGATGAAGACATCGCCGCGACGATCGCGGCGGCCGACGCGGCTTTCGCGTTTCTGGGCGCGGATAAATAAGTCGCGCAGGCGGGACTTCGGGGTCCGACCCGAGCGTCGCCGTACAGCGACAGTTTCGTGTCGACATTGCGCTGCAACTCCTTAATGAGCAAGGCTTTTTTGCCCGGTATCCGCGGTTCGCATGCTATGATGCCGATCCGCTTTTCAATGCTGTCGTCATTGCACTCGACCCTTTGGACGCACCGGCCCGCAAACGCCTCGGCGAAATACTGATCGAGCGCGGCAAGCTCGACCAGGCGAATCTCGATCGCGCGCTGCGGTTGCAGGCGGAGAGTCACGAACGCCTCGGCTCGTTGCTCGTGACGCTTGGCCTATGCGCGCAGCGCGATGTCGCCGAGGCGCTTGCGCTCCAGCTGTCGCTGCCGCTGGTCGACGCCAACGGCTACCCCGAATTCCCGATTCTCGAGGAACGTGTGTCCGCACGCTTCCTGCGCGAGGCGCGTGCGCTGCCGGTGCGGGAAGACGAGGCCGAACTCGGCCTTGCGATGGCCGATCCGACGGACGCCTACACGATCGGCGCGTTCGAGATGGTCACCGGCCGCGCCGTGCGGCCGATGGTTGCCATCCCCACCGAGCTCGAAGCCGCGCTCGAGCGCCTGTACGGCGCCGGCAAATCGGCGGTCGGGCAGTTGATCGGCGATGTCGAGACGCGCCCCGACGAGCTCACGTTCGACGCGGACGTGCAGCAGCTCAAGGATCTCGCGTCGGAAGCGCCGGTGATCCGCCTCGTGTCGCTGCTGATCACCAACGCGCTCGAAATGCGCGCCTCCGACATCCACATCGAGCCGTTCGAGAACCGACTGATCGTTCGCTACCGGATCGACGGCGTGCTGCACGAAGTCGAATCGCCGCCGAAGCGCCTGTCCGCAGCGGTGATTTCGCGCGTGAAAATCATGGCGAACCTGGATATCGCCGAACGCAGGCTGCCGCAGGACGGACGCATTCGCCTTCGCATCCAGGGCAAGGAGATCGATCTTCGCGTATCGACGCTGCCGACGAT
Source organism: Burkholderiales bacterium (assembly GCA_025935435.1). Lineage (GTDB taxonomy): Bacteria > Pseudomonadota > Gammaproteobacteria > Burkholderiales > Casimicrobiaceae > VBCG01. The sequence continues at coordinate 755 of JAICVH010000563.1, read as the reverse complement.
GCACGGCGAGTCGGTCGTCATGCGGATCCTCGACAAGGGACATGTCGCGCTGGATTTTCGCAAGCTCGGTTTCGAGGACGACACGCTCAAGGTGTTCCTCGACGTGCTGCTGCAGCCGCACGGCATCCTGCTCGTGACGGGGCCGACGGGATCCGGCAAGACGACGACGCTTTACACGGCACTCGACCGGTTGAACCAGCCGGACGTGAAGATCCTGACCGTCGAAGATCCCGTCGAGTACCAGATGTCGGGCATCAACCAGATCCAGGTCAAGCCGCAGATCGACCTGACGTTCGCCAATGCGTTGCGGTCGATCGTGCGTCAGGATCCCGATGTCATCATGATCGGCGAGATCCGCGATCTCGAAACCGCGCAGATCGCCGTGCAATCGGCGTTGACCGGGCACCTCGTGCTGTCGACCGTGCACACGAACGATGCGCCGTCGACCGTCAACCGCCTGCTCGACATGGGCGTTGAAGATTACCTGCTGACGTCGACCGTCATCGGCATCCTTGCGCAGCGCCTCGTGCGGAAGCTCTGCCCGCAGTGCAAGGAGGCGTACGTCGCGTTGCCCGAACTCGTCGAGCAGATGCGCCTGCGGCGATTTTCGCAGGACCGCGACATCACGTTGTGGCATGCGAAGGGCTGCAGCCAATGCGCGCAGACCGGCTACATGGGGCGCCTTTCGATCCTCGAAATGATGCCGATGACCGATTCGGTGCGCAGCCTCGTCATGAAGCACGCAACCGCCGCGG
>JAICVH010000661.1 GCA_025935435.1 Burkholderiales bacterium | reverse complement strand
GTGTTCATCGCGAATCCGAACAATCCGACGGGAACCTGGCTTGCGGGTCCCGCTGTCGAATCGTTCGTCGCGAGCGTTCCGAAGGACGTGCTGGTGGTTCTCGATGAGGCCTACAACGAGTTTCTCGATCCGTCTGAACGCGTCGATACCACGGCCTGGATCGCGCGCTATCCGAACCTGGTCGTTTCGCGCACCTTTTCCAAGGCGCACGGGCTTGCCGCGCTTCGCGTCGGCTATGGCGTCATGAACAGCGGGGTGGCCGATCTGTTGAATCGCGTTCGGCAGCCGTTCAATGTGAATTCGCTGGCGCAGGTGGCAGCGCTGGCCGCGCTTGCAGACACCGACTATGTCGCGGAAAGCCGTCGCCTCAATCGCGAGGGCCTGCGACAGCTCGAACGCGGCCTTGCCGCGTTATCGGTCCGCTATCTACCGTCGCATGGCAATTTCATCCTGATCGAAGTCGGTGATGCGGCGCGCATCAATCAGTCGCTGCTCGAGCAGGGCGTCATCGTCCGGCCCGTGGGCAATTACGATCTGCCGACGTGGCTGCGCGTCACGGTCGGCCTGCCCGCGGAAAACGCGCGGTTTCTCACGGCGCTCGAAACAGCGCTTCACGCACTTTCTGCGAACGCTCGTGCACGTCGATAAGCTTGCCGTCATCGGTGTCGGCCTGATCGGCGCGTCGTGCGCACTCGCCTTTCGCGGCGCCGGTGCCGTGTCGCAGGTTATCGGCGTTGGCCGTTCGCAGACCAACCTCGACCGGGCGTGCGCGCGGGGTGCAATCGATCGCGGCGTCATGCTCGACGACGACTGGACGCACGAAGTTGCCGATGCCGATCTGGTGCTGATCGCGATACCGGTCGCGCAATACCGTCACGTGCTTGCAGCGCTTGCCGATACGCTCCACGAAGGCGCAGTGATCACCGACGCGGGCAGCACCAAGCAGGACGTCGTGCTCGCCGCGCGCGAAACGCTCAAGAAGCGGTTGCCGCAATTCGTGCCTGGTCACCCGATCGCAGGCAGCGAACGTTCAGGGGCGGAAGCGGGCGACCCGTCGTTGTATGTCGGGCGCCAGGTCATCCTCACGCCGCTGCCGGAAACTTCGCCCTCCGCGATCGCGCTGGTCGCGGATTTCTGGACCGCGTGCGGTGCGCGCGTCGCGCGGCTCGATCCCGCGCGGCATGACCGGATTCTCGCGGCGGTTTCGCATCTGCCGCATTTGCTCGCGTCGGCGCTCGTCGCCGAGATTGCGTCACGCAGCGACAGCGCCGAATACCTGGGCAATGCGGGGAGCGGCTTCCGCGATTTCACGCGCATCGCTGCGGGTTCGCCGGAAATGTGGCGCGATATCGCGCTCGCTAATCGTGATGCGTTGCTGAGCGAGATCGCCACCTATCGCACGGCAATCGAGGCGCTCTCGCTGTCGATCGAACACGGCGACGCCGCCGCGCTCGAAACGATGCTGACGCGCGCCGCGCAAACGCGCCGCGAGTGGGCCGAGACCGCCGGCGGCATCGCCACCAGCGGCGGCTCGTAGCAGCGCCACGCGGATGAGCGCCGCCGGGTCGCCCCCCGCGAACTCCGCTTCCCCGGACACGGGCACAGCAGCGAAGCCCGGGGCTTGGAGTGACCCCGCCATCGCGCGCGACGCCGCGTCGCTCGACCTGGGCCCGGTCACGCACGTCGAAGGGATCGTTGCGCTGCCCGGTTCGAAGAGCATCTCCAACCGCACGTTGCTGCTTTCGGCGCTCGCGCAGGGCACGACGACGCTGAGCGGCCTGCTCGACGCCGACGATACTGCGCACATGATCGATGCATTGCGCGCGCTCGGTGCCGGCGTCGAGCGTACCGATGATCGTTGTACGGTAGTCGGCATCGGCGGGGCGTTTCCGAACCGCGATGTGTCGCTGTTCCTCGGTAATGCCGGGACTGCCGTACGACCGCTGACCGCGGTGCTCGCG
>JAICVH010000195.1 GCA_025935435.1 Burkholderiales bacterium | reverse complement strand
CGTCGACGAGATGGTCGGCAACCAGGAAGTCGTCGTCAAGAACATCGGACCGCAGCTCGCGCGCGTGTCCGGCATCTCGGGCGCGACGGTGCTCGGTACCGGCGAGATCGTGCTGATCATCAATCCCGTGCAGCTCGCGCAACGGCCGGGTGTGATCCGCTACGATCCGGCGGACGAAGAACGGCTCGTGCGCCAGGGGCCGGCCAAGGCAACGCGCAAGCTGGTGATGGTGGTCGACGACTCGCTGACGGTGCGCAAGTTCACCACGCGTCTTTTGACGCGCGAGGGTTTCGAAGTGATTACGGCGCGCGACGGCGTCGACGCGCTCAAGCTATTGAGCGATCACACGCCGGATGCGATCCTGCTCGACATCGAGATGCCGCGGATGGACGGTTTCGAATTCGCGAAGACGATGAAGAGCGATGTCAAGAGCGCGACCATACCGATCATCATGATCACGTCGCGCACCGCCGACAAGCATCGTAACCGCGCCGCGGAACTCGGCGTCGACGCTTTCCTGGGCAAGCCGTATCAGGAGGACGAGCTGCTGCAGGCGCTGCGGGAGAAAATCGAGGAACTGGACGACTAGACCCTCGTCCCAAGTCCTTCCTTGGCCGTCACCATCTCCTTCGCCGGCCGCGCAACCGGTTCCCACTCGATACGTTCGTATTCGGCGATGACCTGCGCGCCGAACAGCAGCACGATCGCGGCGAGTTCCAGCGTGAGCAGGACGACGATTGCCGTTGTCAGCGAACCGTAAACGGTGCGTACCTGCGACAGCGTCGCCAGGTACCAGACGAGCACGTGCCGCGAGATTTCCCACAGCACCGTCGCGCTGACGCCCCCGATCAGCGCGTGGCGCCACGATAGCCGTCCGACCGGCATGACGAAGTAGATCGACGCGAGCACCAGCACTTCGCCGCAGATCCCGATCAGATACAGGAGCGCGCGCGACACGGTCGACATCGACAGGTCGTGGCCGAGGAATTCGAGCGTCGTCAGCGCAAATGCCTGCAGGGCGCCCGCCACCAGCGTCACCACGAGCAATCCGACGCCGAGCAGCAGAATGTAGAGGTATGGCAGCAGTACCGACACGAAGAGCGCACGGCGCTTGGCAAGCACTCGGTGGTAGAAGATCACCGACATCGCATTCTCGAGGACCGAGAAGGCGAGCGAACTGAAAAAGACCAGCGTCACCGCCAGCGTCCAGCCGATGACTTCGCGGTGTGCGATGAAGCTTCGGAGCTCGGCGACCAGCGGCCCGGATTGACCGGGAATGACCAGTTCGAGGTACTGCGCGAGCGTCGCCATCAGCCGGTCTGCTTCGACGACATGCGACAGGATGATCACCAGGATGATCATCAGCGGCACGATCGACAGCAGCGTGTAATACGCAACGCCCCCGGCGAGCAGCAAGCCCTGGTTGGCGCGAAAGGCGCGGACCGTCTGCGCGCCGAAGGCGAGCGGATCGTGCGCGATCTTTTGCGCGGAGCGCGACAGAGAGAACGGCGATACGGAGGCGGGCGCTAGCACGTCGTCGATGCTGGCATGCCGCCGACGGTGACGCTGTCGGCGTCGGCGTGGGGCGAAAGTAGGACAAACGCTCAAAGACGAACGCTTTGCGCGCCCGGCCCCGCCGGTACGCACACGATCAAACTGCCCGCCCACGAGGAACGAAAACGAGCGCGGCTGACAGCGCGCGGCTTCGGCGGTAAATTCGCTCCATTCAAAGGAGGAGAACGCGATGGCGGATTTCAAGACGGAGAACATTCGTACCGTAGCGCTGGTAGGGGATGGCGCGGCGGGCAAGACGACGCTCGCCGAGGCGCTGCTGGCCAGGACCGGCGCCATTCAGGCCGCCGGGAGCGTCGAGCGGGGTACGACGGTCAGCGATTTCGATCCGATCGAAAAGACGTACCAGCACTCGCTGCGCGCATCGCTGATGCACCTCGAAACGGCGGGCACGCGCATTCACCTGATCGACACACCCGGATTCCCTGATTTCATCGGCCAGTCGATCGGGGCGCTCGACGCCGTCGAGACTGCCGCCGTCGTGATCAACGCGGCTGCAGGGCCGCAGATGATCGCGGCGCGGATGATGGACTGGGCGGCAACGCGTCAACTGTGCCGGTTGATCGTCATCAATCGCATCGACGCCGAGAACGTCGACCTGCCGGCGATCCTCGCGTCCGTGCGAAGCGCGTTCGGCAACGAATGCCTGCCGATCAACCTGCCGGCGGAGGGAGGCAAGCGCGTCGTGGACTGTTTTTTCAACCCGTCCGGCGACGCCGACTTCTCATCGGTCGAAGCGGCGCATCGTGCGCTCGTCGACCAGGTGGTCGAGGTGGACGAGGAATTGATGTCGCTTTACCTCGAACAGGGCGAGGTCGAACCCGAGCAGTTGCATGCGCCGTTCGAAAAGGCGTTGCGCGAGGGACATCTCGTTCCCGTGTGCTTCGTGTCGGCACGCACCGGCGCGGGCGTTGCCGAACTACTCGACGTGCTCGTCAAGCTCGCGCCGAATCCGACCGAGGGCAATCCGCCGCTGTTCACCAAAGGCGAAGGCGCGAACGCCGTCGAATTCCGCTCGACGCCCGATCCGCGCCAGCATGTGCTCGCGCACGTATTCAAGGTCGTCATGGACCCGTTCGTAGGCAAGCTCGGCGTCTTTCGCGTACACCAGGGAACGATCACGCGCGACACGCAACTCTTTGTCGGCGACGGCCGCAAGGCGTTCAAGGTCGGGCATCTGTTCATGCTGCAGGGCGCGAAATACGTCGAAGTCGACCGCGCGGTGCCGGGCGATCTCGCCGCAGTCGCCAAGGTCGACGACATCGTGTTCGACTGCGTGCTGCACGATTCGCACGACGAGGATCACATCCACATGCGTCCGCTCGAGTTTCCGGTGCCGATGCATGGCTTCGCGATCACGCCGAAGCGGCGCGGCGACGAGCAGCGGATTTCCGACGTGCTGCACAAGATGATCGCCGAGGACCCGACGCTCGTCGTCGCGCACGATCCCACGGTGAACGAAACGGTGCTGCGCGGGTTGGGCGAATTGCATCTGCGCTCGGTGTTCGAACGGATGGCGAGCCAGTTCAAGCTCGAAGTCGAAACGCGCCCGCCGCGCGTGCCGTATCGGGAAACCGTCACGGCAAAAGCGGAAGGCCATCACCGGCACAAGAAGCAGACCGGTGGCGCGGGTCAGTTCGGTGAAGTCTTCCTGCGGATCGAACCGTTGCCGCGCGGCACCGGCTTCGAGTTCGTCGACCAGGTCAAGGGCGGTGCGATCCCCAATACGCTGATTCCGGCGGTGCAGAAGGGCGTCGAACAGGTACTGACGGCGGGCCCTGTCGCGGGCTTTCCAATGCAGGACGTGCGCGTCATCGTCTACGACGGCAAATATCACCCCGTCGATTCGAAGGAAGTCGCATTCGTGTCGGCGGGGCGCAAGGCGTTTCTGGATGCGATCGGCAAAGCGAAAGCGATCGTCCTCGAGCCGATCGTCGGCGTCGAGATCAACTGTCCCGCCAACACGATGGGCGACGTGACGGGCGACCTTTCGTCGCGACGCGGACAGGTGACCGGCACGCAGACGATGCAGGCGGGAATGCTCGCCGTGAACGGTCTCGCGCCGCTTTCGGAGCTCGACGGCTACGCGGCGCGGTTAAAGTCGATGACCGGTGGGCACGGCGCATGGACGATGGCGCTGTCGCATTACGAGCAGGCACCGCCGAATCTGCAGAACCAGCTTGCAACCGAGTACGCCAAGCACCGGCGACACGAGGACGAATAGGTAATCACTTTCGCGACGCCGCTGCACGTGTCGAGGCGTTGAGCGCATCGAACACGCGCTCGACGCCTGCGATCGAGGCAACGAACGCGACGAGTGACTTCCTTTGCGCGGCGCCGCGCACGCAGCCCTGCAGCGTTACCCAAGCGCGCGACGTCGTGACCCAGACGGAGGTATCGGCGAAGCGGCCGTCGGATGCGAGCGCGGTCCGTACGCGCTCGTTGATCTGCGGGTCACGGCGGTAAGCGCCGCCCGGCTCGCATCGACCCTCCATCGCGCAGCTCGTGCCGCGTTCCACGCGTACATGCGCTTCGTGCCGCGCTGCTTCCGGCGTCAGCAGCGGTGGCGCGGGGGCGGCGCACGCGGGCTGGCCCTGCGTCGCCTGCACGAACGGATCGAGTTGCACCATCGATTGCGCCGGCGCACTCGCTGCAGTGACGATTGCAATCCCGGCGAGTGCTCGCGCCGCCAGCCTTGACCGACTACGCGCGTGCCTGTCCGACATGCGCAATCGCCGCCAGCGGCGCCATCCGTACTTCGGCGCGGTACAGGTTTCGCGCGCCGCCGATGAATCCGAAACAACGGAAGACGACACTGGACACGGCGGCTTTGCCGAGGCCTCCTGCTTCGGCGTTCGCGAGCGGTCCCTCGACCAGCATGTGCAGCACGTCATTGCTGCGTACGCCGGTGGCGACGCGACGATCGATCGAAATGTCATGGCCCATGTAGACCATCGGATCGGTCATGAAGTCGTGGCCTTCCTGCATCGCCTTTTCGAGCAGCGCGCACGACAGCAGCGACGTCGCGAACATCTCCGGAAAACGGACGCGATTTTCGAGCTCGTCGAAGTAATAGCCCTGGTCGCACAGCGAGCCGGCGGCGAAGTTCTTGGCGTTGCCGGTGTTCAAGTACTTGCGCTTCATGAAGAACGATGTGCCAGGTAGCCACGCGCGGTCCTCCGCGCCGCGCAAGTCGTCGAGATCATCGAAGGTTCGTTCCGCCAGGAACAGCGGTTGCACGGTTTCGCGCTTGTGCCCGATCAAGACGATGCCGGCGTTCTTGCGCACGATGACGCGGTTGGTGAGCGACGGCGGCTCGGTTCGCGCGAGCGTTGGCCTGATTTCGACGTCGAAAGCTTCGTCGGGCAACAGCGCATTGGCGAACGTCAACTGGTAATTGCTGAAGTGCAGCGCGTGATCGGCGATGAACCGCTGTTCGTCATGCGCATCGCGATGCAGGTCGATCGCATGCTCGACCAGCTGCTCGAGCTGAAACCCCAGCACGATGGGTCCCGCGTATGGATTGCCGCGGATGCGCGCGCATTTACGCGGCTCGTGGAACGGGTTGAAGTCGTCGGTCGAATTGCGCGCGGCGTCGATGTGGATCTGTTGAAAGCAGTACGCGCCCATCGCAGCTCCGGCATCAACGTCGGGAGAACCGCAGATCCTGCGCGCGCAGTTCGTGCCGCCATAGCAGCGCGCCCTTCTGGTCGTAGCTTTCGAGCGCAATCGCGCGCCTGTTCGCGGGTCCCGTCAGCCGGATCATTCCGAATTGGCGCTTGCCGACGAGCGTACCGGGGACGACATCGGGATTGTCGCGTTCCGCGGTTTCCGGGTTCTCCCAGGGTCGCGACGTCAGCGGGCTGGACGTGAACTCGTATAGCGGATAAGCGCCGGGTCGCGCGATCTTCAGAAGCTCGGTGAAATGCCGGTCGCCGGTT
>JAICVH010000588.1 GCA_025935435.1 Burkholderiales bacterium | reverse complement strand
CCTGGAGCGCGTGCGCGAAACGCGTGACCGCGAACGCCGGGAAGGCATTCGGCCGCTGTCTCCACTATAGACCCGACTGCGTCCGTTTGCTCGTAGGCTGCGCAGCCGCCGTGGTGCTTGCCGCGGGTGCGTCCGCACAGGCTGCCGACCTCGAGCCGCTGCGCGTCGCGCCGGTGGCAGTCACGCCGGTCCATATTGTCGACGAGATGCTGGCGCTTGCGCGTGTGGGCAGCGGTGATTACGTGATCGACCTCGGTTCAGGCGATGGTCGCCTCGTCATCGCGGCCGTCGAGCGTTTCGGCGCGCGCGGCGGCTTCGGCGTCGACATCAGCGAGACCGCCGTCGCCTACGCCAACGGCAAGGCGGCGGAGGCCGGTTTGTCCGACCGGGTCCATTTCGAGCAGCGCGACCTGTTTGCGACGGCGGTATCCGACGCGACAGTGGTGACCGTTTACCTGTTTCCGACCATCATGCCACGCGTGCGCGACAAGCTTCTCGCGGAACTGCAACCGGGTGCGCGCGTCGTGTCGCACGATTTTCCGTTCCCCGACTGGCCGATCGAACGCGTCGCCCGCTTCCCGGCGCCCGAAAAGAACGATTCGACCGGGCGCAGCGACGCGGTGCTTTACCTCTACACGGTGCCGGCGCGCCGATCGCCGCGCTAGCAGGTCGCAATCGAGTCACGTCTTGTGGCGCTTGATTTCAATCCACGTCGGCGCATGATCGCTCGCGCCGGGGCGCCCGCGCACCGCCTTGTCGACGTCTGCAGCAACGAGCCGCGCCGCGAGTTCGCGGTTCAGCAGCAGGTGATCGATGCGCAGACCCGCGTTGCGCTCCCAGCGTTTGCGCATGTAGTCCCAGTACGTATAGATCGTCTCGCGCGGATGTTTCTTGCGAAGCGCATCGGTCCAGCCCTGGGCGGTGAGCCGCGCGAATGCGGCGCGGCTTTCCGGCTGCACGAGCGCGTCGTCGTCGTACGAGTGGGTCTCGTAGATGTCCGCCGGCGTCGGCACCACGTTGTAATCGCCGGCGAGCACCACCGGAACGCCCGACGCATACAGACCGGCCGCGTGATCGTTCAAGCGGTCGAGCCACGCGAGCTTGTAGTCGAATTTCGGGCCCGGTTGCGGATTGCCGTTGGGTGCGTACAGACAGCCGACGACGATGCCGTTGACGGCGGCCTCGAGGTAGCGTGCCTGCGGATCGTTGGTATCGCCCGGCAACGAACGCCGGACTTCGATGGGCTCGGCACCGCGGACCAGTATGGCGACGCCGTTGTAGCGGGGCTTTTGTCCCAGCCACAACGCACCGTATCCGGCTTTGGCGATCGCATCGCGCGGAAATTCCTCGTGGTAGATGCGAAGCTCCTGCAGGCAGACGACATCCGGGTGAGCGTCGTCCAGCCATTCGAGAAGGCGCGGCAGCCGGCCGCGAATGCTGTTGATGTTGTAGGTGGCGATCTTCATCGAGTGAGGCCCATCCGCGTCACGAGGCGCGCGCGGTTTCGTATATGCTCGCACGGGCAGCCGGCAAAGGGAGGGTAATCATGTCGAACCAGATCGACCTGCAGGACCGCATGGCGGTGATCACCGGCGGCGCGCAGGGCATTGGGCGCGCAATCGCCGAGCGCTTTGTTGCGTCGGGCGCGAGCGTCGCGTTGTGGGATCGAGACGATGAACATGCGCGAGCGACGGCGCGTGAACTGGGCCGCAGCGCTCATGCGTTCGGCGTTGACGTCGCGGATCCGGCGAGCGTCGACGCCGCCGCGCGCGCGACCCAGGACGCGCTGGGACGCGTCGACATCCTCGTCAACAACGCCGGCATCGCCGGCCCGACGGCGAAGGGGTGGGAATATTCGATCGACGAGTTGCGCGAAACGATGCGCGTCAACCTCGAAGGACCCTTCAACTGCTGCCATGCGCTGATTCCCGGCATGATCGCGCGCAATTACGGGCGCATCGTCAATATCGCGTCGATCGCCGGCAAGGAAGGCAACCCGAACGCGTCCGCATACTCGGCCTCCAAGGCCGCGCTGATCGCACTCACCAAGTCGCTCGGCAAGGAGCTCGCTCTCTACGACATCGCGGTGAACGCGATTGCGCCGGCGGTGGCGCGAACGGCGATTCTCGGTCAGGTGACGCAGGAGCACATCGACTACATGGTCGCGAAGATTCCGCGCGGTCGCATGGTGGACGTCGAGGAAATTGCGGCGCTGGTCGCATGGGCGGCGTCGCAGGATTGCTCGTTCACGACCGGTTTCGTGCTCGACATTTCGGGCGGGCGTGCCACGTATTAGCTCTTTTCGGGGAGGGTTGCGATGAAAAGCAAGGGCATGGAGAGCGCGCGCCACCGCGTG
>JAICVH010000698.1 GCA_025935435.1 Burkholderiales bacterium | reverse complement strand
TTTTTCGTGAGCATCGTTGCCCCTGCTGCGTCTGCCCCCGCCACGCGGCAGCGCGAATTCGTCGGCGTGCAGCCGGCCTTGCAAGGCAAGCGGCTGCTCATCGTCGATGACAACGCGACAAACCGTCGCGTGCTGGCGCTGCAGACGGCGAAATGGGGCATGGTCGCGCGTGCCACCGAATCTGCACGGGAAGCGCTGCAATGGCTCGACGACGGCGATGCCTTCGACCTGGCGATCGTGGACATGCATATGCCCGAGATGGATGGGGTCGCACTGGCGCGACAAATCCGCGCGCGTAAGCGCAATCTGCCGATCGCGCTGTTCAGCTCGCTCGGCCGCCGCGAAGTCGGCGACGATGAAAATTTGTTCGCGGCGTTCCTGCTAAAGCCCGTCCGCCAGTCGCAACTCTTCGACATGCTCGCCGGGCTGCTCGGCGATCACAAGGCGGACGAGGCGAAACCTGCCGCACCCGCGCCGCGCCTCGATGCGGAAATGGCAACGCGGCATCCGTTGCGCATCCTGCTGGCCGAGGACAATGTCGTCAACCAGAAGCTGGCGTTGCGCATCCTGCAGCAGATGGGCTATCGCGCCGACCTCGCGTCGAACGGACTCGAAGCGATCGAATCGGTGCGACGGCAAACGTATGACGTCATCCTGATGGACGTCCAGATGCCGGAAATGGATGGTCTCGACGCCGCACGCGAAATCTGCGCGCGCTGGCAACCGCACGAGCGCCCGCGGATCGTCGCAATGACCGCCAATGCAATGCAAGGCGACCGCGACATGTGCCTCGCCGCCGGCATGGACGACTATCTGACCAAGCCGATTCGCGTGGAGCGCCTGGTCGAAGCGCTCAATCAAGTGCGACCTCGCGCAGTGGTCGAATGAAGACGGTAGCGCGATCGAGTTGACGCGATGACCCAGTCGACCATCGACACGGCGACGTTCGAGGAGCTCAAGGCGACCGCCGGTGCCGACTTCGTGCGGGAGCTCGTCGATACGTTCCTGACCGACGCACCCGAGATGCTGAAAGGCGTGCGGCAAGCGTACAAGGATGGCGACGCCGAGCGGTTTCGCCGTGTCGCGCATACGCTGAAGTCCAACAGCAATACGTTCGGTGCGTCGACGCTCGCAATCCTTGCCCGCGAGCTCGAACTGGGCGGACTTGACTCCCTTCACGGCGACGCCGATGCGCGGCTCGACGCGCTCGACGCGGAATACGCGCGAGTCGCACGAACGCTCGCGGAGCTCGCGCGTGCGTGACCGCGGGACAGGCGCCGCAACGCTCCTCGTCGTCGACGACAACAAGGTCAATCGCCTGCTGCTCGCGCGGAATCTCGACCTGATGGGACATCGCGTCGCGATGGCCGAAAACGGTCGCGTCGCGCTCGACACGGCACGTCGCGAGAGTTTCGACCTCGTTCTGCTCGACATCGAAATGCCCGAGATGAACGGTTTCCAGGTGCTGGGCGAAATGCGCAACGATTTGCAGCTGCGCGACGTACCCGTGATCGTGACGTCGTCACTCGAAGGACTGGATAACGTCGTGCGCTGCATCGAGCTCGGCGCCGAAGATTACCTGACCAAGCCGGTCAATCCAATCCTTCTCAAGGCCCGCATCGGCGCAAGCCTTGAAAAGAAGCGGCTGCGCGATCAGCAAAAGGAACTGGTGCGCCGGTTCGCAGCACCGGAAGTCGCGCAGGATCTGCAGCGCGAAGGATTCGCGCTCGGCGGAAAGCGCGTTGCCGCGTCGGTCATGTTCTCGGACATCCGGAATTTCACGCCGCTCGCCGAGTCCCAGCC
>JAICVH010000407.1 GCA_025935435.1 Burkholderiales bacterium | reverse complement strand
GTTGGCGGCATCGCCGCCTCCCACACGCCGACCATCGGCTTTGCGTACGACCGCAACAAGCGCGACGACCCGGTGTGGGCGCCGATCTTCGAAAACTTCGCGCCGCTCAGCGCGTGGCTCGCGGACCAGCGCCCGGACGTGCTGCTGTTGATCTACAACGATCATGTCACGTCGTTTTTCTTCGACCACTACTCTGCATTCGCGCTCGGTGTCGGCCCCGAGTGGCACGTCGCGGACGAAGGTGCCGGCGCGCGTGATCTTCCTCCGATCAAGGGCCATCCGGATCTTGCCTCGCACATCGGACGCTCGCTGATGGCGGACGAGTTCGACCTGTCGTTCTTCCAGCATCGAGCGCTCGATCATGGCTGCTTTTCGCCGTTGTCGGTGCTGTGTCCGCATGAACCCGACTGGCCGGTGCGCCTCGTGCCGCTGCAGATGGGCGTGCTGCAGTTTCCGATCCCGAGCGCACGTCGTTTCTACAAGCTCGGGCAGGCACTGCGGCGCGCGATCGAAAGCTATCCCGATGATCTCGAGGTCGCAATCGTCGCGACCGGCGGCCTGTCGCATCAGGTGCACGGCGAGCGCGCTGGATTCAACAACCCGGATTGGGATCGGCAATTCCTCGATCTCTTCGAACGCGACCCGGAGCGGCTCGCCGGCATGACCGTCGCCGAGTATGCCGAGCTCGGCGGCTTCGAAGGCGCCGAAGTCGTCATGTGGCTCACGATGCGAGGCGCGCTGGCGGCGAACGTCGAATGCAAGTACCGCAGCTACTACCTGCCGTCGATGACGGGGATCGCAACCGCCATCTACGAAGGCGTGGACGTCCCCGACGTCGCCGCCATTCAGCGCCACCGCGACCATATCGGCCGTGAACTTCGCGGCGTCGAAAAGCTCGCCGGCACGTATCCGTTCACACTCGAGCGAAGCATTGCCTCGTTCCGGATCAACGATTACCTGCACCGAATGGTGGAGCCCGCCCATCGCGAAGAATTCCTGCGGGATCCGGAAGCAAGTTTCGAGGCCGCAGGACTGACCGAGCAGGAGCGGGACCTGATCCGCCGGCGCGATTGGCGCGGCCTCATCCACTACGGCGCCATCTTTTTCATGCTCGAAAAGCTCGGCGCCGTCGTCGGCGTGTCGAACCTGCACATCTACGCGGCGATGCGCGGCGAGTCGCTCGAGGCGTTCCAGCGGACGCGCAATGCGCCCGGTGCGCTGTATTCGGTCGCGGGCAAAGGCGCCGGCAAACTGGGATGGGAACGATGATCATCGACATTCACGGCCACTACACGACCGCACCGAAGGCGCTCGAGCAGTGGCGGAACCGCCAGATCCAGGGGATCCAGGACCCGACGCAGATGCCGCGCGCCTCGGAGCTTCGGATCAGCGACGACGAAATTCGCGAGTCGATCGAGCGCAATCAGCTTCGCCTCATGCGCGAACGCGGCCTCGATGTCACGATCTTCAGCCCGCGGGCGAGCTTCATGGCGCATCACATCGGGGATTTCAACGTGTCGAGCGCGTGGGCCTCGATCTGCAACGAGCTGTGTTATCGCGTGAGCCGCCTGTTTCCCGATCATTTCATTCCGGCGGCGATGTTGCCGCAGAGCCCTGGCGTGGACCCCGCCACGAGCATCCCGGAACTGGTGCGGTGCGTGGAGCAGTACGGCAATGTCGCGATCAACCTGAACCCGGACCCTTCGGGCGGCCACTGGAACTCGCCGCCGCTTTTCGATCGCCATTGGTACCCGATCTACGAAAAAATGATCGAGTACGACGTTCCCGCGATGATTCACGTGAGCACGAGCTGCAACCCCAATTTTCACACCACGGGCGCGCACTACCTGAACGCCGATACCACCGCCTTCATGCAATGCCTGGCTTCCAACCTGTTCGAGGATTTTCCGACGCTGCGCTTCGTCATACCGCACGGCGGCGGCGCCGCGCCGTACCACTGGGGCCGGTTCCGCGGGCTGGCGCAGGAAATGAACAAGCCGTTGCTCGATGAGCACCTGCTGAAGAATGTTTTCTTCGATACCTGCGTTTATCACCAACCCGGCATCGACCTGCTCACGCGCGTCATTCCGGTGGACAACATCCTGTTCGCGAGCGAGATGATCGGTGCAGTCCGGGGCATCGACCCGGAGACGGGTCATTACTACGACGACACGAAGCGCTACATCGAGTCGGTCGACATGGACGCCGACGATCGACGCAAGATCTATGAAACCAACGCGCGGCGGGTGTACCCGCGACTCGACGCGGCGCTGAAAGCGAAAGGACGTTAAAAGATGTATGAACTCGGTGTCGTGTATCGCAACATCGTTCGCGCCGACGGCAACGTGGCGACCGCGCTCGGCGCGCTCGGGTCGGCGACGGTGCATGAGGCAATCGGCCGCACGGGCCTGCTCAAGCCCTACATGCGTCCGATCTACCCGGGCGCGCAGGCGGCAGGCACCGCGGTCACCGTGTTGCTGCACCCAGGCGACAACTGGATGCTGCACGTCGCTGCCGAGCAGATCCGCCCCGGAGACATCGTCGTCGCCGCCGTCACCGCGGAATGCACCGACGGCTACTTCGGCGATTTGCTCGCGACCAGCTTCAAGGCGCGCGGTGCGCGCGGGCTCGTGATCGACGGCGGCGTGCGCGACGTGCGCGTGCTGATGCAGATGCAGTTTCCCGTCTGGAGCAGGGCAATTTCCGCCAAGGGCACCGTGAAGGCGACGCTGGGCTCGGTCAACATACCGGTCGTCTGCGCCGGCGCACTGGTCACTCCCGGCGATGTCGTCGTGGCGGACGACGACGGCGTGGTCGTGGTGCCTGCAAAGCTCGCCGCAAAGGCGCTCGAAACAGCGACGGCGCGTGAAGCGAACGAAGGCGAAAAACGCGCGAAGCTTGCTGCGGGAACGCTCGGACTCGACATGTACGCGATGCGCGAGCCGCTGCAAAAGGCCGGATTGAAGTACATCGACTGACGATCACGTCGCAGGAACATGAGCGTGGCGCGCGTCACGAGCTATGGCATCAGCGGCATCTGCTCGATGGCGATGCGGCGTGTGCTCGCCGACCTCGCTGCTGCCTACGAGAAGCAATCATCGGCGACGCTTGCGATCGCGGCCGTCGGCGGCGTCGACGCGTTCCGCCGGGTAGAGGCCGGCGAGCGCTTCGATTTCGTCGTGCTCGCGGCCGACGCCATCGATCGCCTCGCACACTCGGGCAACGTCGATCCGGACAGTCGAACCGACCTTGCACGCTCCGGTGTGGCGGTCGCCGTTGCAGCCGGCGCCTCGCCCCCGGATATCTCGAACGAATCCGCCCTGCGCCAAGCGGTACTGCAGGCGCGAAGCATCGGCTATTCCACCGGTCCGAGCGGTCAGCATCTGGTGCGCCTGTTCCAACGCTGG
>JAICVH010000428.1 GCA_025935435.1 Burkholderiales bacterium | reverse complement strand
TGGTGAACGCGCTGCTCGAACGCGAGCCTGGGATTCGACTATCGGTTTCCTACACGACGCGACCCCCGCGTCCCGGCGAATCGGAAGGCCATCACTATCATTTTCTCGACGTCCCCACGTTCCTCGACCTGAAGGCGCGCGGCGAATTCCTCGAGCACGCGTTTGTCCATGGCAACTGGTACGCTACATCGGCGACGTGGCTGCGAGCGCAGGTCGCGGCGGGACAGGACGTGCTGCTCGAAATCGACTGGCAGGGCGCAGCGCAGGTACGGCGCTTGATCGCGGATTCCGTGCACATCTTCATTCTGCCGCCGTCGATCGAGGCGCTACGCGAGCGACTCACCAAGCGTGCACAGGATCCGCCCGAAACCATCGCGCAGCGACTGACCGCGGCGCGCGAAGAGATGCGTCACTGCGGAGAGTTCGATTATGTTATTATGAATCAGGACTTTGCACGTGCGGTCGACGACCTGTCCGCCATCGTTCGCGCTGCCCGCCTCACCGCGGCGCGCCAGCAGGTTCGGCACGCGAAGGCCCTGGCAGAGCTTCTCAACCCGGAACCCTAGGAAATCATGGCTCGGATCACGATCGACGACTGTCTTGCGCGCATCCCCAACCGCTTCGAATTGACGCTCGCCGCGACCAACCGCGCGCGGCAGATCACGTCCGGCTCGTCGCCGCTGGTCGAGCCCGACCGCGACAAACCGACGGTCATCGCACTGCGTGAAATGGCCGCCGGCAAGATCGGCATCGAAATGCTGCACAAGATCGCGCCGACGGTCACCTTGTAAACGCGCGGCACACCCGGCGGCGGCATGGCGGAGATCGCCGAATTCACCCGACACCTCGGCCACTACCTGCCGCCGCCTGACGTCGCGCTCGTCGAGCGCGCGTTCGAGTTCTCCGAATCCGCACATCGCGGCCAGTTCCGCAAGTCCGGAGAGCCATACATCACCCACCCGCTCGCCGTGGCGAGCATCCTGTCCGAGTGGCAACTCGACGCCGAAGGACTCGCTGCCGCGTTGCTGCATGACGTGATGGAAGACACCTCCGTTACGCGTACCGAACTCGAGTCGACGTTCGGCAAGCCCGTGGCGGCGATGGTCGACGGCCTGTCCAAGCTCGACCAGATCGAATTCGCGACGCGGGAAGACGCGCAGGCCGAAAGCTTTCGCAAGATGCTGCTCGCGATGGCGCGTGACGTCCGCGTCATCCTGATCAAGCTCGCGGACCGGCTGCACAACATGCGCACGCTCGACGCGATGGCGCCGACGCACCGCAAGCGCATCGCCCGCGAGACGATCGACATCTATGTGCCGATCGCGAACCGTCTCGGCCTGAACGCGCTGTTCCTCGAGCTGCAGGACCTGTCGTTCAAGCATCTGTACCCGCTGCGCTACCGCATTCTCGCGCATGCGATCAAGACGGCGCGGGGCAATCGCCGGGAGGTGATGAACCGCCTGCTCGAAGTGATTCGCGAAGGCTTCGCGCGCGCAGGCATCGCCGCGGTCGTCACCGGCCGCGAGAAGACCGTGTATTCGGTCTACAAGAAGATGCGCGAGAAGCACTACACGTTCTCGCAGGTGTTCGATATCTACGGTGTACGCGTCCTCGTCGCCGACAAGTCGATGTGCTACGCAGCGCTCGGCGTGCTGCACGAGCTGTACAAGCCCATTCCCGGCAAGTTCAAGGACTACATCGCGATTCCGAAGGCGAACGGCTACCAGTCACTGCACACGACGCTGTTCGGACCGTTCGGCACGCCGCTCGAGGCGCAGCTTCGCACGCACGACATGCACCGCGTCGCGGAAGCCGGCGTCGCCGCGCATTGGCTGTACAAGTCGGGCGGGCAGCTCGATCTCGCCGAGGCGCAGCGCGAAACGCACCGCTGGCTGCAGAGCCTGCTCGAAATCCAGTCGGAGTCGCGCGACTCGAAGGAATTTCTCGAGCATGTCAAGGGCGACCTGTTTCCGGACGAAATCTACCTGTTCACGCCGAAGGGCAAGATCATGGCGCTCCCGCGCGGTGCGACGGCTGTCGACTTCGCGTACGGCGTGCACACCGACATCGGCCATCACTGCGTCGCCGCGCGCATCAACTACGAACTGCTGCCGCTGCGCACCGAACTCAAGAACGGCGACCACGTCGAGATCCTGACCTCGCCGACGGCGCGGCCGAATCCGTCGTGGCTGTCATTCGTCGCGACCGGCAAGGCGCGCTCGCGCATTCGGCACTACCTGAAGGGCCTGCAACAGAAGGAGTCGGCTGCGCTCGGCGAGCGCCTGCTGAACCAGGCGCTCGCAACGCTGAAGGTCGAACCCGAAGCGATCACGTGGGATCGGTGGGAAGCGCTGCAGAAGGAATACGGGTCGAAGACGCAGCTCGACATCCTCGCCGACATCGGCCTCGGCAAGCGGCTGTCGTTCGTCGTCGCGCAGGCATTGACGCGGCCGGCAGGAAAGAACGACGAGCCCGCGTCACCGGCGACCGGCGCGACGAAGACGGCGCTGACGCTGCGCGGGGTCGAGGGCGTTGCGATTCAGTACGCCAAGTGCTGCCGGCCGGTGCCCGGCGATGCGATCATCGGGCAGTTTCGCAAGGGCCAAGGCCTGATCGTGCACTCGCGCGAGTGCGCGACGCTGCGCAAGCAACGACTCGACGGCAGCGAACTGGTCGACGTCGAATGGGCGCCCGATGTGCAGGGCGTCTTCGATTGCGGTGTGCGCGTGCTTGTCGCCGATCGCCGCGGGCTGCTTGCCGACCTCGCGACGTCGATCGGTGACGCGGACGCAAACATCGACACCGTGTCGATGGAGCGCGCGGACGGCGGCGGGGACGTCGCGATGTTCTTCGGCGTGCAAGTGCGTGATCGGCGGCACCTCGCGAACGTGATGCGCGCGCTGCGGCGGATCCCCGACGTGCATCGCGTGCAGCGGGCGCGAACGTAGCCTCGTCAAAGTTCGTTAAAGCTCGTCAAAGGCTCATCAAGCTCGTCAAAGGTTCATCAAGCGCCGGAGCGTGCCGTCTACGCACGCTCCGAGTCCGCAACCGCTGACCTACGGGTGCCCGGCGCGGCGGCTCGGCGTCGCGCTTCGCGCGCGATCGACTGGGCCGCGCCACCCGTGACGGTCAGCGCGTCCTAGTCGCGTTCGCAGACGGCCCGCCCCGGCGCTTCCGCGACGGTGGGCATTCGCCTCAGGCCGGCTGCTGTGCGAGCAGCTGCTGCAGCTCGCCCGACTGGTACATCTCGCGCACGATGTCGC
Source organism: Burkholderiales bacterium (assembly GCA_025935435.1). GTDB lineage: Bacteria > Pseudomonadota > Gammaproteobacteria > Burkholderiales > Casimicrobiaceae > VBCG01. The sequence continues at coordinate 29 of JAICVH010000428.1, read as the reverse complement.
AGCCGCCGACGAATTCGCCGTTCACGTAG
>JAICVH010000620.1 GCA_025935435.1 Burkholderiales bacterium | reverse complement strand
GAAGGCATGCGCGGGATCGACGAGCAGATCGGTGATGTAGCCGCTGCCGGCAGCGCCACGGCCCTCCCAATACGCCTGTGCGTCGCCGCCCACGGCGCGCGAAAAGTCTTGCTCGACATTGCCGCATCCGACCGGATATCGGCCCTGGCCGATCGGCTCGACGACGTCGTTGAGCAACTGTGCATGCGCAGCGACTGAAAACAGAACGATCGTCAGCACGACGAGTCGTTGCAGGTGGTGCGTCATGGATTGCTTCCAAGAATTCTTCGACACGACGTAGACGCGCCGATGATGGCTGGGTTCCCGGCGTACCGGCGTATGGGCGCGCCCGGCGGGCGCGCGCCGAAAAACAACCGACGGACGTCAGAATTGCTCGGCGGGAATGGCGAGCACGGACGCGCTGCCGTCGACGACGGATTGCGCGAACGCGTCAGCCTGCGGCAGCAGACACTCGGCGTAGTAGCGCGCGGTGGCAATCTTGGCGCGCATGAATGGTGCGTCGCCCTCGCCGGCCTGCAACTTTTCGACGGCGACCTTTGCCGCCCGGGCCATCTGCCATCCGCCGGCACACAGTCCCCACAACGCGAGGTACGGCACGGAACCGGCGTACGCGGCGCGCGGTGTGGTTTCAAAGCTCTGCACGACCCAGTCGATAGCGTTCTGCAGTGACGCCGTGGCAGCGGCAAGCCGCAGACCGATCGAATTCAGCGACGCGTCCGCATGTGACGCAAGGCGTGCGGCGACCTTGTCGATCTGTGCAGCGACGCTGCGCGCGGTCGCGCCACCGTCGCGGGCTGTTTTGCGCCCGATCAAGTCGTTCGCCTGGATGCCTGTGGTCCCTTCGTAGATCGTGATGATGCGCGCGTCGCGGTAATACTGTGCTGCACCGGTCTCCTCGATGAAGCCCATGCCGCCGTGCACCTGGACGCCCAGGTACGTGACCTCTTGCGCGGTCTCTGTACACCAGCCCTTGACGATCGGAATCATCAGGTCGACGAACGCCTGGTGCTGCGCGCGTGCGGCGGCATCGCCTGAATGGCGCGCGTTATCAAGTGCGGCGGCTGTCACGTAACCGACCGCGCGCATCGCTTCGGTATACGCGCGCATCGTCATCAGCATGCGGCGAACGTCGGGATGTTCGATGATGGGGCCGGTTTTCGGGCCCTGATCGGACCCCGGCGCCTTGCCCTGCACGCGATCGCGCGCGTATGCGACGGCACGCTGATAAGCACGCTCGGACAGGCCAACGCCCTCCATGCCTACCGAAAAGCGCGCCTGGTTCATCATGACGAACATGTATTCGAGGCCGCGATTCTCCTCGCCGATCAGGTACCCGATCGCACCACCATGATCGCCATACGCGAGCACTGCCGTCGGACTCGCATGAATGCCAAGCTTATGCTCGAGCGACACACAATGAACGTCGTTGCGTGCGCCAAGCGATCCGTCGCTGTTGACGATGTACTTCGGCACGAGGAAGAGCGAAATGCCCTTGACGCCCTCCGGCGCGTCCGGCGTGCGCGCGAGCACGAGATGAACGATGTTCTCCGTGTAGTCGTGTTCACCGAACGTGATGAAGATCTTCTGCCCAAATAGCTTGTAGCTGCCGTCCTCCTGACGTACAGCGCGCGTGCGCACGGCCGCAAGATCCGAACCCGCTTGCGGCTCGGTGAGATTCATCGTACCGGTCCACCGCCCCGACACCATCGGCGGCAGATACATTGCCCTTTGCGCTGGCGTTCCGCAAAGCTCGATCGCGTCGATTGCGCCTTGGGTGAGTAACGGGCAAAGATCGAAAGCCATGTTGGCTGCGTGCCACATCTCTTCGACCGGCGTAGCAACGAGTTGGGGCAGGTTTTGGCCGCCGAATTCGGTGGGCTTCGTGAGTCCGTTCCATCCGTTCTCGATGTATTGTCGATAGGCGTCCTTGAAACCGGCTGGCGTCTTCACGGTGCCGTCCGGCAACAGCTTCGCGCCTTCACGGTCGCCGGGCGCATTGAGCGGGTCGAGGACCTCGGTCGCGAACTTGGCGGCTTGTTCGAGGATGGCGGTTACGGTGTCGGGCGTGGCGTCCTCGAACCCGGGTAGCGAGGCAACTTGCGAAAGTCCCGCAAGCTCGTTGAGGACGAAGTGCATGTCGGCGAGCGGGGCGTGATAGGTACTCATGTGT
>JAICVH010000474.1 GCA_025935435.1 Burkholderiales bacterium | reverse complement strand
CGGTGCCACGACGACACCCGGGCGCGCTCGTTTTGTCACGCGCGCCGTTGCGAGGAGGCTGCCGCGGTCGTTGAACACGCGCACCGGCGCGCCCGATTCGACGTCGCGTGCCGCTGCGTCATCGGGGTGGATGTCGAGGTACGGCGTCTTCTCTTCGGCGAGAAACGCCGGCAGATGCGAGAACGACGAGTTCAGGAAATTGCGCGCCGGCGGTGAAATGAAGGCGAGCGGATAGCGCGTTGCCAGGTCGGGGTTCGAAGCAGCAGACTCGCGCGGCGGCAGGTACGCAGGCAGCGGGTCCTGCCCCTGTGCCGCCAGCGTTTCGGACCAGAACTCGCATTTACCCGATCGCGTGGGGAAGCCCCCGTTCGCGAACGGTGCGTAACTGCTCGGTACGTTGAGACGGCGAAAACCGTCGCGCTTCAATGCGTCCCAGTCGATGCCCGCCCCACGCACGTCGTCCGTTCGAAAGGCTGCGCGCGCCATCGCATCGTCGCTGTCGCTGAAACACGATTCGGTGAAACCCATGCGCGCAGCGAGCCGGCGAAACACTTCGGTGTTCGGCAACGCCTCGGCGATCGGTGCGATGGCTGGGTTGTTCGCGAGTGCGTACAGATGGCCGTACGAGCTGTGAACGTCCGTTTGCTCGAGTTGCGTCGTCGCGGGCAACAGGATGTCGGCGTAGTCGGCGGTGTCGGTACGAAAGATCTCGTGTACGACGCAGAACAGGTCGTCACGTGAAAATCCTGCGACGACGCGAGATGAATCCGGCGCCACGGCGACCGGGTTCGAGTTGTACACGTAGATGGCGCGAATCGGTGGGTCGTCGATACGCGTCAGTGCGTCGCCGATCGCGGACATGTTGATCGTTCGAGGCGCGCCCCGAATCAGGTCTGGACGCTCGAGCGCCGCGGAGTTCACCGGATACGTGCCCGACGAAGACAGCAGCGCACCACCGGCGGCATCGCGCCACGCCCCGATCAAGGCTGGCAGGCAGGCAACGGCCCGCACGGCGTTGCCGCCGCCGTGCACGCGTTGCATGCCGTAATTGAGACGGATCGCGGCCGGTTTGATCGTTCCGTAATCACGTGCAAGCGCGATCAGCTGTTCCCGCGGTATGCCGCAGGTGGTGGCGACGCGGTCGGGTGTCCATTCGCTCGCTCGCGCGGCGAGCGCTTCGTAGCCCAGCGTGTAGCGATCGACGTAGTCGCGGTCGACGTGGCCGTTGGCGATCAGCAGGTGCATGATCCCGAGCGCCAGCGCCGCGTCCGTGCCCGGCAGCAGCGCGACGTGTTCGTGACACTTGTCGGCGGTGATACTGCGATACGGATCGATCGCGACCAGGCGGGCGCCACGGCGCTTCGCTTCCTGTGCGCGCGTCCAGAAATGCAGGTTCGACGTGACCGGGTTGCTGCCCCAGATCAGGATCAGCCGGCTGTCGACATAGCGCTCGACATCCATGCCGATCGACGCTCCGACGACCGCTGCCCATCCGGCCTTGCCGGCGGACGCACAGATGGTCCGGTCGAGCAGCGACGCACCGAGGCGATGAAAGAAGCGCCGGTCCATCGACGATCCCTGCAGCAATCCCATCGTTCCGGCGTAGCTGTACGGGAGGATCGCCTGCGGGCCGTCGGCGGAATCGGCGATCGAACGAAAACGATCGGCGATTTCGTCGAGCGCCTCGTCCCATGACATGCGCGCGAAGCGCCCTTCGCCTTTCGCGCCGATCCGTCGCATCGGAAAGCGCAGGCGGTCGGGCGAATACGTGCGTTCGATGTAGCGCGCTACCTTCGTGCACAGCACGCCGTCGGTAGTCGGGTGATCGGGCGCGCCGCGGATGTCGACGGCGCGGCCATTCTCGACGGTGACGAGCATCGCACAGGTATCCGGGCAATCGTGCGGGCAGGCGGCGCGCACGATGCGGCGGTCGACGATTTCCGGGCTGTCGAGCGGGGCCATGGATCCCGATGCGTAAGAAGGAGCGGTCGGCAAAACCCTTGCGTACGCGGTATTGTACGTCCGCCCCTCACGCGCGAACGTTCATGAGTCCTGCCGCATCGGTGATTCCGACGGTCCGTCTTGCCGACGGGCGCGATGTGCCTGCACTCGGCATGGGCACGTGGCATATGGGCGAGCGCCAGCGCCGCCGGGCGCGCGAAATTGCGGCACTGCAGGCAGGCATCGACGCGGGTCTTACGCTGATCGATACCGCGGAGATGTATGGCGACGGCGGCGCGGAAGAAGTGATCGCGCAGGCGATTGCCGGACGTCGCGACGACGTGTTCATCGTCAGCAAGGTCTACCCGCACAACGCAAGCCTCAGGCGCGCCATCGACGCGTGCGAACGGAGCCTGCGGCGCCTGCGAACCGATCGCGTCGACCTGTATCTGCTGCACTGGCGCGGCCGCGTGCCGCTTGCCGAAACGGTCGATGCCTTCGAGCGTTTGCGCAGTCAGGGCAAGATCATCAATTGGGGCGTGTCGAACTTCGACACTGCCGATATCGACGAACTCGTCGCGGTGCCGAACGGCACGCGCTGCGCGGTGAATCAGGTGCTCTATCACCTCGCCGAGCGCGGCGTCGAATGGTCGCTGGTTCCAGAGTGTCGCAAGCTCGGCATCGCCCTGATGGCTTATTCACCGTTCGGTGAAGGGCCGTTGCTCCAGGATGAGCGACTCCAGCGCATCGCGCACGCGATCCACGTCACGCCGGCGCAACTTGCACTCGCGTGGCTGTTGCAACAGCCTGGGGTCATCGCAATTCCGCAAACGAGCGACGTTGCGCACGTCGTCGAAAATCGCGCGGCCGCAGCCATCACGCTCACTGCATCGACGCTCGATGCGCTCGATGCCGCGTTTCCACCACCACGGCGTGCGCGACCACTTGCCGTGATTTGACCGCCTGCGAACGACCGGCAACGGCGGCGAGTCGCGGGTTTCGTAGACCACCAACTGTCGGGTGCACGCT
>JAICVH010000488.1 GCA_025935435.1 Burkholderiales bacterium | reverse complement strand
GTCAGGACCGCCGCGGTGTCGTCGTCTATCTCGGCGAAGTGACGTATCGTGGCGATTACATCCACCTCGAAATGGATCTCAAGCCGTGACGCGCGAAAGTAGGGTCAGACTCGACTTTCCGCGGCCCGGTCGTTGCCGGCTCGATGCTCGCCGAAAGTCGAGTCTGACCCTACTTTTGCTCGCTCGCCGAAAGTCGAGTCTGACCCTACTTTTGCTCGAACAATGAACGGACCGATCCAGCTTCGCTCGCTGCGCGCACTCGTGTGGCGTTATCCGCTCAAGACGCCGGTCGTCACGTCGTTCGGCACGATGCACGACCGCCCGATGGTGCTGGTCCGCGTCGAGGACGCAAGCGGCATCGCCGGCTGGGGCGAGATCTGGTGCAACTTTCCGTCGGTGGGGGCCGAGCATCGCGCGCGCCTCGTGCACGGCGTACTGGCACCGCTTGCCGTCAGCCGCCCGTTCCACGATCCGGCGGCGTTGTTCGAGTTCCTGACCGGCAACACCGCAGTGCTCGCGCTGCAATCCGGCGAACCAGGTCCTTTCGCGCAGGCTATCGCGGGCGTGGATCTTGCCGTTTGGGATTTGTGGGCGCGTCGCGCGCAGCAGCCGTTGTGGCGACTGCTCGGCGGAACGACGCCGCGCGTACGTGTGTATGCAAGCGGTCTCAATCCCGATCGGCCGTCGGAACTTGCGGCAACGCGGCGCAACGAAGGCTTTCGCGCCTTCAAGCTCAAGATCGGTTTCGGCAAGGAGCGCGATCTCGCGAACGTCGCCGCAGTGCGTAGCGCGCTCGGCGACGACGTCGACTTGATGGTCGATGCGAATCAGGCCTGGTCGCTCGATGGCGCGATCGACATGGCCGAAGCGCTGGAGCCGTTCTACATCGGCTGGATCGAGGAACCGTTGCGCGTCGACCGTCCGTGGAGTGAATGGCAGGCATTGCGCGAGCGCACGAACATTCCGCTCGCTGCCGGCGAGAACATCGCAGGCGATGCCGCGTTCGACGCAGCGCTCGAGGCGAACGTGCTGAAGGTCGTGCAACCCGACCTCGCCAAATGGGGCGGCTTCACCAAGGGCATTCCGCTCGCCCGGCGGATTGTTTCAGCCGGCGCGCGCTACTGCCCGCACTGGCTGGGCGGCGGCGTCGGACTGCTTGCGTCGGCGCACGCGCTCGCGGCTATCGGCGGTGGCGGCATCCTCGAGGTCGACGCAAACGCCAATCCGTTGCGCTCGGCCACGTGCGGGCCGCTCGGCAACATCAGCGACGGCAGCAGCGTGCTCAACAATCGGCCCGGCCTCGGCATCGACCCCGATCTCGCGAGCCTGCAGGCGTACGCGGTCGCACTTTAACGCTGGACGCGCCGCGCCGTCGCAGGCCGGCGCACGTGGGCGCGTGGCGCATCGTCACCGCGTGCCAACGAGATGCTGGCGCCCTTATCCGCGCATGCCAACGAGCGAGTGAATATTCACCTGACGAAGCGCCCGTCCGACGCCGTGTAATGCGGCAAAATCACGGGCTTTCCGAAACGAAAGCACGCCATGGCGCAACCCGGTTACCTCAGGCATCCGACGATCCGCGACGACACGGTCGTCTTCATCTGCGACGACGATCTCTGGCGCGTCGACGCGACTGGAGGCATCGCGCGCCGGCTTACCGCCGGTCTCGGTGAACCTTCGACGCCGGCGTTGTCCGCCGACGGTCGCCTGATCGCCTTCGTCGGCCGCGACGAGCAGCACCCGGAGGTGTACCTGATGTCGTCGGAAGGCGGCCTCGCGCGTCGGATGACGTGGCTCGGTCCCGACGTGATGGTGCGCGGGTTCACGCCGGACGGCCGCATCCTGTTCGTGACGACGTACGGCCAGCCGTTCTTTCGCAATTACCGCGCATTCACATTGCCGGTCACCGGCGGGATGCCGGAACTGCTGCCGCTCGGTCAGGTGAATCACCTGGCGTTCGGACCCGGTGAGGCCAAGCTGATCGGACGCAATACCGCCGATCCGGCGCGCTGGAAGCGCTACCGCGGTGGCACTGCGGGTCATCTGTGGATCGACACGGATGGCCGCGGCGCATTCCGGCGGATGACCGAGCTCGAGGGAAACCTCACGAGTCCGATGTGGATCGGCGATCGCATCTGGTACCTGTCCGACGCCGAAGGCGTGGGCAATCTGTATTCGTGTCGGCCGGACGGATCGGATGTGCGGCGGCACACCGATCACGACGATTTCTATGCGCGCCACGCGCAGACGGACGGCAAGCGCATCGTGTACCAGTGCGGCGCGGAAATCTGGCTCTACGATCCGCGCAAAGATGCGTCGGCGAAGCTGGCCATCGACGTGCCGTCCCATCGCACGCAATCGGCGCGCAAATTCGTCGATGCGGCGGAGAACCTCGCAGGCTTCGAACTGCATCCGGACGGTCACAGCCTTGCCATTGAAACGCGCGGCAAGCTGTTCACGTTCGCGCTGTGGGAAGGCGCCGTACGCCAGCACGGCACTGCGGATGGCGTCCGTTATCGGCACGGCCAGTGGTTGGCCGGCGGCGAAACGCTGGTCGCCGTCAGCGACGAGACGCAGGACGAGCGGCTCGTCGTTCTGCGCGATGGAGAAATACGCGCGTTGCCGTTCGACATCGGGCGTGTCGTCGCGATGCGCGCGGCACCGGTCGGCACGTGCATCGCCATCACGAATCACCGACACGACGTCCTGCTCGTCGATGTCGACGCGAACACCTGCGACACGATCGATCACAGCGACAGCGGGCGCTCGGAAAGCCTCGCGTGGTCGCCCGACGGCGCGTGGCTCGCGTATCCGTTCTGGACGAGCCCGCGGCATTCGGCGATCAAGCTGTACGGCATCGAGCACGCCAGCAGCACGCTCGTGACCACGCCCGAATTCCGGGACT
>JAICVH010000376.1 GCA_025935435.1 Burkholderiales bacterium | reverse complement strand
CGTCGTCGTCTTGCCGTGCGTGCCGGCGACGGCGAGCACCCACTTGCCGTGGAGCACGTTTTCAGCGAGCCATTGCGGACCCGACGTGCGGCGCAATCCGCGGTCGAGTATCGCCTCCATCAGCGCGTTGCCTCGCGAAACAACGTTGCCGACGACGAACACGTCCGCCGCGCGCGCAACGCCATCGAGTTGCGAAGCGTCGAAGCCCTGGGTCAGCGCGATGCCAAGCGACTCGAGCTGTGTCGACATCGGTGGATAGACATTCGCGTCACAGCCGGTCACCACGTGGCCGGCCTGCCGCGCAATGGCGGCGACGCCGCCCATGAAGGTCCCGCAGATTCCGAGGATATGCAGATGCATGCGGTGAACGCCAGCCGAACGGGGTCAGGCGCGAAAGATGAAATAGACGGCGCCCATCATGCAAAGGCCCGCCCACACATAGTCCAGTTTCGGCGCGGCGCCCATGAACAGCAGGGCGAACGGAACGAAAACCGTCAACGTAATCACTTCCTGCAGGATCTTGAGCTGCGCGAGCGAAAGCGCGGTGAAGCCGATCCGGTTCGCGGGGACCTGCAGCAGGTACTCGAACAGCGCGATTCCCCATGACACGAGTGCAGCGATCCACCACGGTCGATCATTCAGCGCCTTCAAATGCCCGTACCAGGCGATCGTCATGAAAAGGTTCGAGCACGCGAGCAGCGCCGTGCAAACGATCGCGGGATAGGCGGCGACGAAAGCATTCATCGGAGGACGATCGCAAAGCGGCGGATTATCGCCGACGGCCATTGGGAGACTGCTCCCGCATGCGAATGGCATATTCCTTGCGGCTCTGGTACATCCACGAGGGTGCAAGGACCGCGCCGCAGCCGCAAAACGCCGCATGCCGAACGATCCAACGCTGCCGCTCGCCAAGCCGCCCGTCGCGCCGACGGCTTCTCCTCGCCCGTTGCCGCGTCGCGGCCGTCGGCTCCGCGCGTGGCTGCGACGGCCGCGCTGGCCTCGCATCCGCTCGAGCATCGGCCTGCGCCTCGCCGTGCTTGCGCTCGCGCTAGGCCTGCCGTTCGTCGTCTACGTCGGCGGCAATGCGGCACGCCAGGCGGCCTTGGAGCGCGAAGAGGTCAAGGACCGCACGCTGTCGCTTGCCCGCCTGTTCGCCGCCCGCGTCGACGATTACCTCGGCGACATGGTCAGCGCGCTCGCGCTCGTCGGGCATGGCGCGATCATCGACGAGGCGAGCAGCGGCACCAACGACGCGTTCCTGCAGCGAATCCGCGCCGACCTGCCCCGCGCCGTCAGCAACGTCGGCATCTGGACGATCGACGGGCGCAACATCGGTGCGCTCGACCGAGCGCGGTCGCCGCAGGACGTCAACGTAGGCGATCGCGGTTATTTCCGCGCGGCGGTCCGGACCTCCAAGCTCGCGATCGAAGGACCGATCGTCTCGCGCATTTCGCAAGAGCCGGTCGTGCTGTTCGCGCGGCCGGTATTCGGCGCCGACGACCGCGTCGTCGGCATCGTCACGCTGTCGACGAAGCTCCGCGAGCTCGACTGGCTGCTCGACCTCAAAGGCGCCGCGCCGGCGGGCACGATCGTCTCCATCGTCAACGCCGATGGCGTCGTTCTCGCACGCAACATCGATCCCGACCGCTGGATCGGCATGAGCGTGCTGCAGGTCGGCAATGCGCGAGCGCACATCGCGACGCGCGAGGGCGTCGACGAAACGCGCGGCGCTGACGGAATTGCGCGAATCGCCGGATACACGCAGGCGAGCCGCGTTCCGTGGCACGTGTTCGTCGGCATTCCCGCCGAGGCCGCGCTCGCGCCGACGCGAACGAACTTTGCCGCGATGCTCCTGTTCGGAACGCTGTCACTGTTCGTGGGCGCCGTGTTCGCGGCTTGGCTCGGTACGCGGATCGCGCGCCCGTTGCGACAGCTCGCTTACGACGCCACGCTGTTCGCGCGCGGAAAGCTCGCGCATCGCACGCGCGTCGCGGGGGACGACGAGACCGGGATTCTGGCCGGCACGTTCAACCGGATGGCGCAGCAGATCGAGGATCGCACCCGATCGCTGCAGGAAAAGACCGCGGCGCTGGAACGAAGCACGCTGGAGCTCGCGACGATCACCGCCAACGTCCCGGTGCTGATCGCGTACGTCGATGCCACCGAGCGTTTCCGGTTCGCCAACGAGTATTTCCAGGACGTCTTCGGCCTGGCCCCGTCGCAAATCGTCGGACGGACGCTGCGCGACGTGTTCGGCGCCGATGTGCACGCGCGGCTCGAAAGCCGATTGCGCGACGTGATGGCCGGAATGCCGCACACGTTCGAGGCGAGCCTGACGACGGGCGAACGCGCTCCCGTTTTCATTGTGACCTGCCTGCCGGACTACGGCGACGCGCATGATGTGCGGGGCGCATACGTCGTATGTCAAGACATCACGCGCCGCAAGGTGGCCGAGGAAGCGCTGCAGGCGCGCGAGCGCTTCGTGCGGCTCATTACCGATGCAATCCCGGCGCGCATCACCTACAGCGATCCGAGCGAGCGGCTGTTGTTCGGGAATCGGCGCTTTGCCGAGTACTGGGGAACCGATCCGAAGTCGATCGTCGGACGACGCGTCGGCGACATCGTGTCTTCGGCGGCTTACGCACAGATCGCACCGGAACTCGCTCGCAGCTATGCCGGCGAGGCGCGACGCTTCGACCTCGTCGTACCGTGCAACGACGAAATGCAGCATTACCAGGTCGATCACGTGCCCGACGTCGATGCGAAGGGCAAAGTGCAGGGCGTCGTGACGATTTCGCAGGACGTGACCGCGCTGCGTCATGCGAAGCATGCGCTGATGGCGTCGGAAAAGCGCATGCGCATGGTCGCCGACAACCTGCCCGCGCTGATCGCGTACGTCGATGCGGATGAAACATACCGCTTCGTCAACGCACGCTGCCGCGAGATGTTCGGCATCGAGCCTGAAGACCTCGTCGGCCGCAAGGTCGCGGAACTGCTGCCGCCGGCGGCCTATGCGCAGACGGCGCCGCATCTCGCGCGCGTGCGTCAAGGCGAGCGTGCGCGCTTCCAGCGCACCGTCGTACGCAACGGCCGCGAGTGCAACGAGCTCGTGGAACTCATTCCGGATCAGGACGCGAGCGGCCATGTCGTCGGTTTCTACGGACTCGTGCACGACGTCACCGACCTGCACGCTGCGCAGGCGAAGGCCGAGGAGAGCGAGCAGCGGCTGCGTCGCATCACCGACAACATCCCGTCGATGGTCGCGTACATCGATCGCGACCGGCGCTATCGCTTCAACAGCCGCTATTACGAGACCTGGCTCGATCGTCCGTTGTCCGAAATCACGGGCCGCCTGGTCAGCGAGGTGCTGGGTCCCGCCGCGTATGCGGCAATTCGGGAGAACCTGGACCGCGCATTCGCCGGTGAGCGCGTCGATTTCGACGTCGAAGTCAAGGACGCCGACGGTGCGCGTTTCGTCCGGGGCACGTACATTCCCGATGTCGATGCGAACGGACAGGTCATCGGCATCTACTCGTCGTCCGCGGACGTGACGCCGCTGAAGCAGGT
>JAICVH010000570.1 GCA_025935435.1 Burkholderiales bacterium | reverse complement strand
TCTCGATCTCCACATGGATCTGCCGCTCGCGCCATGGGAAGCGGTGCTCGGCGCGACTGTCGAGGTGCCGACGCCCGCCGGGCGCATTTCGCTCAGGGTGCCGTCGGGTACGCAGGCCGGCCAGAAGCTGCGGGTCGCGGGACGCGGCCTGTCAAGACCCGACGGCAGCTCGGGCCATCTCTATGCGATCACCCAGATCGTCGTGCCGACCGTCGTCGACGAACGCCAGCGCGCCCTGTTCGGTCAATTGAAGGATGCGTCGACGTTCAATCCGCGGGCGCACATGACATGACGAACGAAGGAGGCGGCTACTGATGGTGGAATCGTCCTCGGCGCTCGTGCTGGACGAGCGCGGCACCCTGTCGATCGCGCAACTTGTCGAGCAATCAGGACTGACCGAAGCGGAATTGCACGTACTCGTCGACTGTGGTGCGCTCGCGCCGCGGGACATGCGTGCGCCGACATGGTTTTTCAGCACACGCTGCGTCGTGACTGCGCGCACGGCAAGGCGCCTTCGCGATGACTTCGCGCTCGACGACGTGCACGCGGTTGCGATCATGTTGCGGCTGCGTGAGCGTATCGAGGCGCTCGAGCAGGAGCTGCGACAACTGCGCTCGTTGCGCTGATTGCATAAGACGCAGCGTCTTCACGCATCCGCTTCTGAGAGCAGCGCGGCATTGCCGCCGGCGGCAGCGGTGTTGATCGAGACCGTCCGCTCGACGGCGAACCGCGGCAGGTAATTGGGCCCGCCGGCCTTCGGTCCCGTTCCGGACAAACCTTCGCCGCCGAACGGCTGCATTCCGACCACCGCACCGATCATGTTGCGGTTCACGTAGACGTTGCCAACGCGCACGCGGGACACGATACGGTCGATCGTCGCATCGACGCGGCTGTGCACGCCGAGCGTCAAGCCGTAGCCGAACGCGTTGATCCGATCGATCAACGCGTCGAGCGCCTCGGCACGCCACGTGACGACATGCACGATCGGGCCGAAGATCTCCTGCGTCATCCGGTCGATGCGATCGAGCACGATCAGCGTGGGTGCGACGAACCAGCCTCTTTCGCAGGCGCGCGGCAACAGCGTTCGATGACGCACGAGGCCCGCCGCGTGCATCGACGCGACATGCGCTTCGAGCGCATCGCGCGCCGCAGCGTCGATCACCGGTCCGACATCGGTCGCAAGGTCGCCCGGATCACCGATGGTCAGCTCGTCCATGGCGCCCGCGATCAGCTCGAGGACGCGCGGTGCGATGTCCTCCTGCAGGCAGAGTACGCGTAGCGCCGAGCAGCGTTGGCCCGCGCTGTCGAACGCAGATTGCAACACGTCCGCGACGACCTGCTCGGCAAGCGCGGAGCTGTCGACGATCATCGCGTTCTGACCGCCGGTTTCCGCGATCAACGGAACGATCGGTGCACGCGCCGCGAGTGATTGCGCGATCGCGCTGCCGACGGTCGTGGAACCGGTGAAGGCGACGCCCGCGACGCGACGGTCGGCCACGAGCTGCGCACCGATCGTTTCGCCGGGACCCGGCAACAAGGCGAGCGCATCGTCGGGAATACCCGCCCCGAGCAGCGTGCGTACAGCTTGCGCAGCGATCAGCGGCGTCTGCTCCGCGGGTTTCGCAACGACTGCGTTGCCGGCCGCCAAGGCCGCAGCCACCTGCCCCATGAAGATCGCGAGCGGAAAATTCCATGGCGAGATGCACGCGAAAACACCGCGACCGTGCAGCGCGAACGTGTTCGACTCACCGGTCGGGGCCGGCAGTCGGACCGGTTCACCGAAACGCAGCCGCGCCTGCGACGCGTAGTAACGACAGAAGTCTGCGGCCTCGCGCACTTCGGCGATCGCGGCCGCGCGTGTCTTGCCCGCCTCGCGGGCGAGCAGTGTGACCCAGGCGGAACGTTCTGCTTCCAGAAGGTCGGCCGCACGATCGAGGATCGCCGCACGCTCGTCGGCAGCACGCGCGTCCCACGAAGGTTGCCCGCGCACGAGCGCATCGAGCGCGCGATCGACGACCCCCGTGTCGGCGTCCGTGACGGTGCCGAGCTGATGACCGTGATTCGCCGGTGCGAAGACGGCGCGTGCGGCGCCGGTCACGACCTCGCTGCCGATCATCGGCGCAGCGGTCCATTGCGTTTCGGTGCTTTGCGCGTACGCGCTGTCGAGCAAAGCCATTTCGCGCTGGTCCGCAAGCGACACCCCGGCGGAGTTGCGACGCTCGGGGGCGAAGATGTCTTGTGGCAGCGGAATGTGCGAGGACGGCGCGAAATCCCAGGAACGCGCACGTGCGAGCGGGTCGGCAACGAGGTCGTCGATCGCGATGTTCGGGTCGCCGATGCGATTGACGAACGACGTGTTTGCACCATTGTCCAGCAGCCGGCGCACGAGGTACGGCAACAGATCGCGATGCCCGCCTACGGGCGCGTAGATGCGACACGCGAAGCCGGTGCTTCCGGACTGCACGCGTCCGTAGAGTGCTTC
>JAICVH010000329.1 GCA_025935435.1 Burkholderiales bacterium | reverse complement strand
CCGATTGCGTTTCTGGTGCTGATCGGCGTCGTCGAGGCGGTCGCTCCGTCGATGGAGGAAGCGGCACAGACGTTGCGTGCCGACCGCTGGCGCACGTTCGTCGACGTATCGCTGCCGCTCATGCGACCGGGACTCGCCAACGCGTTCCTGATCACGTTCATCGAGTCGATCGCCGACTTCGGCAACCCGCTCGTGCTCGGCGGCAATTTCGGTGTGCTGTCGACCGAGGTGTTCTTTTCCGTCGTCGGTGCTCAACTGGACCCCGGGCGTGCCGCGACACTTGGCATCGTGCTGTTGTTGTTCGCACTGGCCGCATTCATCGTGCAACAGCGCCTGCTCGGACGCAGGACGTACACCGCGATGTCGGGAAAGGGCGAGACCGGATCGCCGGCATCGTTGCCGGCGCTCGTGCGAGGACTCTCCTACGCCGTCGCGCTGCCGTGGATCCTCCTGACCATCATCATCTATGCGATGGTCGTCACTGGCGGCTTCGTCGAAACCTGGGGCCGGGACGCGACGCCGACGCTGCGTCATTACGCGAATGCTTTCCGGATCGAATGGGGAACTCACGGCGTTATCTGGTCGGGCGCCGCCTGGGATTCGTTCTGGACGACGCTGCGCCTGTCCGCCATCGCCGCGCCGCTGACCGCCGCGCTGGGAGTTCTTGCGGCCTACCTGTTGACACGACAGCGATTCGCCGGTCGCTCGGCGCTCGAGTTCGGCACGATGCTGTCGTTCGCGATCCCAGGCACCGTCATCGGCGTCTCGTATATCCTCGCGTTCAACGTGCCGCCGATCGAGATCACTGGCACCGCGATGGTGCTCATCGTGTGCAACGTGTTTCGCAACATGCCGGTCGGTGTGCGCGCAGGAATCGCGTCGATGGCGCAGATCGACCGCAGCCTCGACGAGGCGTCCGCCACGCTCGGGGCAAGCGGATCGCAGACGCTGCGCACGATTTTGCTTCCGCTGCTGAAACCCGCCGTAATCGCAGCGCTCGTGTACAGCTTCGTCCGCGCGATGACGACGGTCTCCGCGGTGATCTTCCTCGTGTCTGCGCAATACGAATGGGCAACCACGTATATCATCAATCGCGTCGTCAACGGCGATTACGGCATCGCAATCGCCTACAGTTCTGCGCTCATCGCACTGATGCTTGTTGCGATCGGACTGATCCACATGCTCGTCGGCGAACGGCGGATTGGTCGACGCGCGCACGTTCCTGCTCGCGCAACGTTGCCCGGTGTTGCGCAAATCGGCACGGCGGCGGCTTGAGCGTCGTGCAGGAACTGTCGCAAGCGTTGTCGCCAGCGATTCATTCCTCCTTTCGATGAGAGCGGCCGCGATTGCATTCGATGACGTTACCAAGCGGTACGGCGACGTCGTTGCGGTCGATCGCGTTTCGTTCGCGATCGCCGCTGGAACGCTCGTAACACTGCTCGGCCCATCGGGCTGCGGCAAGACGACAACGCTTCGACTGATCGCCGGCCTCGAGCTGCCTACGCTCGGCACCATTCGCATCGGCGATCGCGACGTGACCCACGTCCCCGCTGCTGAACGCGACGTATCGATGGTGTTCCAGAGCTATGCGCTGTTCCCGCATATGAACGTGCTGGAGAACGTCCGTTACGGGCTCGTCGTGTCCAGAATGCCGCGCGCGCAAGCGGACGAGCGCGCCCGTGCGACGTTGGATACGGTTGGCCTGACCGGTTACGACGAGCGCCTGCCTTCGGAGCTTTCCGGCGGCCAGCAGCAACGTGTTGCGGTTGCCCGTGCGCTGGTGCTCGAGCCGTCAGTCCTCCTGTTCGACGAACCGCTATCGAATCTCGACGCGCGCCTGCGCCGTCAGATGCGTGAGGAGATACGCGAGCTGCAAAAACGTCTGTCGCTGACTGTCGTCTACGTGACGCACGATCAGGCAGAGGCGATGGCCGTTTCGGATCGGATCATCGTAATGAATCGCGCGTGCATCGCGCAGGAGGGCGCGCCGCGAGACCTCTACGAACGTCCACGCGATCCTTTCGTGGCGAGCTTCATGGGCGATGCGAATCGCGTGCGCGGCATTCTGTCGCGTCGCAACGGCACGCAGGGCGAGGTGACGCTCGGCGCCACAACCTTGACACTTCCGCACCGCGGATTGCCTGACGGGGACGTTGACGTCTCGATCCGGCCCGAATCGATTCACCTGGGGTCACCCGGAACGAGCGAACTGTCGGGAACTATTCGCAAGGCCGCTTACCTTGGGGGCATCATCGAGTACACGCTCGACAGCACGCTCGGCGAATTGTTTGTGATCTCGACTGCGGTTGAGCGCCCGTTCGCGGCCGGTGACGGCGTTTCCATTGAACTCGCGCGACATGGCGTCGTGCTGATCCCACCGGAGGCGGCGGTTGAACCGCGGTGACCTCGAGGCCCGAATCGCGTTCGCCGCGCAGCTTGCACGCGAGGCAGGCGCACTTGCGTTGCGCTATTTTCGCCGGGAACTTGTGTATACGGCGGAATCGAAGGGCGAGCAGCAGGACTGGGTCAGCATTGCGGATCGCAGCGTCGAGGCGCATTGCCGCGCGCGGCTGGCGGCGACGTTCCCGGATGACGCGATGCTGGGCGAAGAGACCGGTGGCGCGCTCGGTGATCGCGTGTGGATCATCGATCCGATCGACGGAACGCTGAACTTCGTCCATGGCGTTCGCTATTGGTGCGTGTCGATCGTCTACATCGAAGCGGGCGCGCGCAGGATTGGTGTGATCTACGATCCACCGCACGACGAGCTGTTCGTCGCCGCGTCCGGCGTGGGGGCAACGCTCAACGCCCAACCGATGCGCGTATCGGAAGCTGCGAGGCTCGATCGCGCGCTGATCGTGCAGGGCTATGTGCAGCGGCACGATCTCGACGACCATCTGCGGTTGCGACGCGCGCTGATCATGAGCGGCGCGGAGGTCAAGGACCATGGCGCAGGGGCGCTGATGCTTGCGCACGTTGCATGCGGACGCTTCGACGCGTATCTGGAGCCGCACATGCATCCATGGGACGCGAGCGCCGGGCTGCTATTGGTCGAGGCGGCGGGCGGCCGCGTGCTCAACTATCCCGGAACTCAAGGTTTGCGTGCCGGTGGAGCAGTGCTCGCAAGCGCGCCGGCGCTTTACGACGCGCTCGAAAGTATGGCGGGCTGGTAGTCGGGCCGCGTTGTGTTGCGGCCCGTGCGTGAACGCTACAGTTTGAGCTGACCGCTGTACCAGTGTTCCTGAACGGCCACCAGATCGCGTCTTACGGCGGGAGGGAAGCCAGCACGACCGCCGCGCCGGTCCGTCAGCAGGTCCTCGAACAGTTCGGGCGCACCGCGCATGTCGTTCCAGTGGACGGCGATCAGATTGCAAATGCGCGGATATTGGCTCGCCAGCGCGCACGGCGCCCGTTCGGGCGGAAACGCATCGAACCATTTCTCGGTCAACGGTAACAGGTACTCGGCCGGACGCGCCTTCCGAACGCTGGTCCAATCGGTGTTGGCGCTCTCGGGCCGAGCTTGCGCGGCCGCTTGGGCGCGCGGAACCGCCTGCACGACGTCGTTCAGATCCTTCCAACCGCCCCGGCTGCCCGTGTAGATCGACATCATGCCTCCCGACTCAGTGCACCCCGACCATAATCGAGGTCCCGGCAGGCGAAGCATGCCACGGTGCGTGGACTCTGTTCAAGCCCGTTGCAGCGGTCGGCGCCAGGGATCATCGAGCCGCGTCGATCGCTTGGATCCGATAGACGTCGGAGGGTGTTAGGGAAGCGAGCAGAACACCGCGCCCTCGATGATCCAGCCCTGCTGCAGCATGACGTCGATTTCACTGTGGCTGGTCAGATAGCGGTGATTGGCCTCCCCGCCTTTGCCATTGTTGTACATCCGCACCACCGGCACTCGAT
>JAICVH010000241.1 GCA_025935435.1 Burkholderiales bacterium | reverse complement strand
CCGCTACGCCACGAGCTGCGGCAGCGCCTTGCCGTCGCGTTCGAGCTTCGCGAACGCGCCTTCCTCGACGAGCTGGCCCTCGGCGAAGACGAGCACGCGATCGAACTCGCGCGCGAGCTCCGCGCGCGACAGCGACCACAACACCGTGCGTCCCTTGGCCCACGCGAGCACCGCGCGCAGGACGCGAAGTTCCGTTGCGGGATCGAGGCCCGACGTCGGTTCGTTGAAGACGAGGATGTCGCCGTTCTTCATCAACGCGCGCGCCATCGCGAGGCGTTGTCGCTCCGAGTACGCGAGCCGCGAGCCACCGGTACCGACATCGAACTCGAGGCCGATGCGCACGAGGTCGCCGTTCAGCCCTTCCTCCGAGGCGATATCGCGCACGAGCGTGCTGATGCGCGCCTGCGCGTTCGCCTGATCGAACGCAAATCGCCCGAACAGGATGTTGTCCTGGATCGTCAGCGCAGCGCTGAACCGATCCGGCTGGAAGAATTCGCAGATGTCGTCGCGGCCGTCGAAGCGGCGCGCGAACTCCTGGCGGGCGGCGACGAGCCGCTTCGGCATCGCCTCATCGAGGATGCCGAGGCGATGGCGCGAGCGGATCAATCTGAACGTCAACGCCAGCAACCGCGCCTTGTCGCGCTCGGTGATCGCGCCGATGCCACCCTTGTTGAATTTCGACAGCAGTACCTTGAACTCGGGCAGGTCCTCCGACGTGATGAAGCTGTACTGCTCGAACAGCTCGCTGTCCGGCGCGACGTCCGCGAAGATCTCGACCATCAGCGCAGCGATCTTGGCGCCGCCCTCGTAGAGATCATCCAGCAGCCCGACGTCGCGTAACAGCGCGATGATTTCCGGATTGCTCGCGAGCGTCGCCGGTTGGAAGTCCGGATGCCGCGGCGTGCCGAACAGGATGTTCTCCGCGATCGTCATGTTGTCGAAGTACGTGTCTCGATCGAAGAATTCGACGCATGCTTCGAGCCCCTCGCGGGCAGCCCGCGAGCGCACGCGCGCACGCGCTTCGACGGCCTTGGCGGCAAGCGACGGATGCACGTCCGGATCGACGGTGCTGGCAAGACCGTAGCCGATAACGGCGCGCTCCATGTCGACGATGCCGAGCACCCGGATCGCCATCGCCGTCAGCTCCGCCTGGTCGGCGACGCCGGCACCGTCGTAGTCGATCCAGTCGGCGCGAATGTCGTACGGACTGTTGCCGGCGGCGATCGAATCGCGCACGTCGCGCTGGTGCAGCTTCTCGGCTTCCTCGTCGTAGGGGAACGGATGCACGGGCGCGTGCTTCAGCCCGTAGTAGAGGTTGTGCGCGAGCGTGCCGGTGAAGATATGAGCGTTCTGCGCCGCGTACGCGACTCGCCGACCGGGGACCGCCTGATGGATGTCGTTGAAATTTACGTTCGCGACGCTGAGCCGCCCGCCGGTAGGAAGGTTGAGGCGCGCGACGAGCTGCGCGAGCTCCTCCTTGCCGCTGTACCCGGTGCCGACCATCGCGACATGCTCGCCGGGGGCGATGCGGAACGTCATCCGGTCGACCTTGTTGGTCGTGCCATTCTCGCTGTACGACAATGCAGACGCAGCGATGTCGCCGGCCAGCGGCGGAATTTCCTTCGGCGGATCCTCGAGCAGCTTGAGGTCGAGCATTCCCGGCGGGTCGAACTGCGAAACGATCTGCTCGTGCTTGATCCGCACGTCTTCCTTCGTCGAATACCACGCGAGCAATTCCTTCCACGGACTCAGGATGTCCTTGTAGGCGGCGAGCACGGCGACGAGTGCACCGAGCGAGAGGCTGCCCTTGATGACGAGATAACCGCCGACCGAATAGAAGAAGAACGGCGTGATCTGCGCAAGGAAGTTGTTCAGGAACTTGACGAAGAACTTGCGCTTGTAGATCTCGTAGCGGATCGCGTAGATGCGCCCGAGCCGGCTGCTGATGTCTGCGCGCTCGAGCTCGAGCGTGTCGTTGCCGCGAATCTCGGCGAAGCCGGCGACCGATTCGCCGATGCGGTCCGACAGCTGCCGCGCCGTCTGCACCCGCTCCTTGGCGAGCAGGTTGATTCTCCGCTGCAGCTTGGGAATCAGGTAAACCTGTGGCGGATAAAGCGCCACGGCGGCGAGCCCGAGCCACAGGTCCTGGTTGAAGATGAACACCAGGTATGTGAGCAGCAGCCCGCCCTGGAAAATGGGCAATACGACGGCGTCACCGATGAAGCCGCCGACGGGCTCCGTTTCGGCAACGATCATCGGGATGATCTCGCCGGCCGACATCGTCTTGAACTGCGGCAGCGGAAAGCGCAGCACCTGCTGGTACAGGTCGTGCCGCATCCGTCGCAGCGTGCGCTCGCCTACCACCCCCGCATAGACGTTGATCCAGTACTTGAGCCCGCCATTGATCGTGATCAGCGCCAGCAGCAGGATCGACAGCGACATCAGGTACGACACCTGGCTCACCGGGAATCCGAACAGCGTCTCGGGAATGTTCTTGCCCTGGATCGCGTTGTTGACGATCCGTTTCGGCAACTCGAGATTGATGTAGATCAGCGGGAAGCTGATGCAGGTCAGCACCAGCAGGAACGACTGGTCGCGCCACGTGTGGCGGAGGATGTAGCGAAAAAGTGATCGTTCCATACGAGGAAGCGCGCGCCACCGCCGGTGTCCCGTTCAGCGGCGCGGACGATGGTAGCATCCGCCGATCGAATTTCCTTGCGTGCGCCCCACGTGTTCCTGGCGGCTGAAGCGGCCGGCGAGCCGGCGAGCGATGCCCATGGCCGCACGATCGGCATCGTCCTCAAAGGCTACCCGCGCCTGTCCGAAACGTTCATCGCGCAGGAGCTCCTCGCGCTCGAGCAGCGCGGCCTGTCGCTCGCCTTGTATTCGTTGCGTCGTCCCACCGACCATGCCGTGCACGCGGTTCACGCAGAAATCCGCGCACCCGTCACCTACCTTCCCGAATACCTGCACGACGGCATTCGACGTGTGTGGCGTGCGTGGCGCACTGCCCGGCGCTTGCCCGGATACCGTGCGGCGCGGCGCACGTTCTGGCGCGATCTGCTGCGAGACCGCACGCGCAACCGAATTCGCCGCTTCGGGCAGGCGCTGGTGCTCGCGTCGGAACTGCCGGCGGCGGTCACGCATCTGCATGCGC
This sequence comes from Burkholderiales bacterium, assembly GCA_025935435.1. GTDB lineage: Bacteria > Pseudomonadota > Gammaproteobacteria > Burkholderiales > Casimicrobiaceae > VBCG01. The sequence continues at coordinate 1,786 of JAICVH010000241.1, read as the reverse complement.
ATTTCCTGCACACGCCCGCGTCGGTGGCACGCTACGCGGCAATGCTTCGGGGCATCGGCTGGAGCTGCTCCGCGCACGCCAAGGACATCTGGACGATCCCGGAGTGGGAGAAGCGCGAAAAGCTGGCGACGTCGCAGTGGACCGCGACCTGTACGGCGATCAATGCCAACCATCTGCGACAGCTGTCGCCATCGCCGGAACGCGTGCATCTCGTCTATCACGGGATCGACCCGCGCCGTTTTCCGGCGGGACCCCAGCGGGTGTCCGCCGGTGCGGACGGCCGCGATCCAGCGCGACCCGTCCGCGTGCTGTCCGTCGGCCGTGCCGTCGACAAGAAGGGTTTCGACGATCTGTTGAACGCGCTCGCGCGCCTGCCGCGAGACGTGCACTGGCGCTTCGAACATATCGGCGATGGACCGCTGCTCGGTGCGCTCAGCAGGTTCGCCCGGTCACTCGGCATCGCCGATCGCGTTCACTGGCGGGGCCCGCAAACGCATACGGACGTCCTCGCCGCGTATCGCGATGCCGACATCTTCGTGCTCCCATGTCGCGTCAGCGACGATGGCGATCGCGATGGGTTGCCGAACGTTTTGCTCGAAGCGCAGAGCCAGCGCGTCGCGTGCATCTCGACGACGGTCTCGGGCGTTCCCGAACTGATCATCGACAAGATGACGGGCGTCCTGGTGCCACCGCGCGCACCGGCCGCGCTCGCCGACGCGTTGTCGTCGCTGATCGGTGATCCCGCGCTCCGCGCAGAGCTGTGCGCCGCGGGGTTCGCGCGGACGACCAGCCAGTTCTCGCTCGATGTCGGTGCCGATCGGCTCGCCGAACACTTCATTGACAGCGTCGCTGCGCGGTGAGAATCGCGTTCTATGCGCCACTGAAGGCGCCCGATCATCCGATCCCTTCCGGCGATCGCGCGCGCGCGCGATTGCTGATGCGCGCGCTCGCGCACGCTGGTCATGACGTGTTCGTCGCGTCGCGTTTGCGCAGCTTCGACGGACGCGGCGATCGCAAACGGCAGCTGCGACTCATGCAGGTTGCTGATCGTGTTGCGGCGCGACTCGCCGGAAGGCTTCGTGTTCAGCCGCCCGACGTCTGGTTCACCTACCACGTGCATCACAAGGCGCCGGATCTGCTCGGCCCGTCCACGAGCGCGGCGCTCGGCGTTCCGTACGTCATTGCGGAAGCGTCGGTTGCGCCCAAGCAGCGCGACGGCGCGTGGGCGCCCGGATACGCGCGTGCGCTCGACGCTATTCGTGCGGCCGATACGATCGTATACGTGAACCCCGTCGACGTCGCGCAGGTACAACGCGTCCGCGGATCCGGCGCTCACGCTGCGATGCTCGCACCGTTCATCGACGTGTCTGCGTTCACTGCGATCGCGGAAGCGTCGCGGGTCGATGCACGCCCCGCTGCGCCCACGCGGCTCGTGACCGTGGCGATGATGCGGGAAGGCGCGAAGCTCGCGTCGTATCGTGTCCTCGCCGCGGCGCTCGAGCAGCTGCGCGATGCTCCGTGGCACCTGCACATCGTTGGCGACGGTGCTGCGCGTGCGAGCGTCGAGGCAGCGTTCGAACGCCTCGACGATCGCGTGACGTTCGCCGGCGCATGCGCTGCACCCGACGTCTCGCGCGCGTTATATGACAGCGACGTGTTCGTATGGCCCGCCATCGACGAGGCATTCGGCATGGCGTTTTTGGAAGCGCAGGCGTGCGGCCTGCCCGTCATCGGCGCCGCGAGCGCGGGAGTGGCGTCGGTCGTGTTGAACGGCCGCACGGGGCTT
>JAICVH010000476.1 GCA_025935435.1 Burkholderiales bacterium | reverse complement strand
GCCGGAACGGGTCGCCGAGTTCGCGCGTCACCATCATTTCCAGCACGGTCGTCTTGCCTTCGCGCTGAGCTGCCGCCGCATCGCGCAATGCAGGGCCGACATCGGCCAGTTTTTCGATGCGCAAGCCCTCGGCGCCCATCGCGCGCGCCACGGCAGCCCAGGACGGCTGCCGGTCGAGGTTCACACCGATGAAGCGGTTGGCGTAGAAATCGACGTGGTTCTTCTTTTCCGCGCCCCACTGCCCGTTGTTGAACACGACCGCGGTCACCGGAATGTTTTCACGCACGCAGGTCTGCAGCTCACCGAAGCTCATTCCCCATGCACCATCGCCGACGTACGCGATCGCAGGCCGAGCGGGTGCGCCGACCTTGGCGCCGATGATCGTCGGGAACGCATAGCCGCAGTTGCCGAAGCTCATCGCTGCGAACATCGAGCGCGGGCGCTCGAAGCGCAGGTAACTGTTCGATACCGAGCAGATGTTGCCGATGTCGGTCGATACCATCGCGTTGTCGGGCATCGCGCGCTCGAGCTCGCGCAGCATCTGGCGCGGATGCATGTGCGCCGATTGCGAGCTCACCTCGAGCGACCAGCGGTCCTTTTCATGCGTCCAGCCGTCGAGCTCCTGCTCCCAGGCACGCTTTTCCTGTTGCAGCGTCGCAACGCGCCGTTCACGGTTCGCCGCGCTCGCGAGCGATTGTCCGGACAGCCGCGCGACGAGCGCGCGCGCCGCCGCACCCGCATCGCCGCAGATGCCGACCGAGACCGGCTTCACGAGACCGAGCATCCGCGGATCCGCGTCGATCTGAATGATCTGCGCGGCCTTCGGCCAGTAATCGAGGCCGTGCTGCGGGAGCGTTCCGAAGGGACCAAGCCGCGTACCGAGCGCGAGTACGACGTCCGCCTGCGCGATCAGCTTCATCGCCGCCTTCGATCCCTGGTAGCCGAGCGGACCGCACCACAGCGGGTGACGCGACGGAAACGCATCGTTGTGCAGGTAACTGACGCAAACCGGCGCCTGCAACAGTTCGGCGAGCGCCACGGCGTCGTCCTGCGTATTGCCCATGACGATGCCGCCGCCCGCGAGAATCACCGGGAACTGCGCTTTGGCGAGCAGCGCCGCCGCCTGGTCGAGACTCTGCTCACCGCCCGCACCGCGTTCGATCGTGAGCGGTCGGGGGATTTCGCATTCGATGTCGCCGTAGAAGAAGTCGCGCGGGATGTTGAGTTGCGTCGGTCCCATTTCCAGCATCGCGCGATCGAACGCACGACCCGTCAACTCCGCCATCCGCGCCTTGTTGTTGACGTTCGCCTGGTACTTCGTGATCTTCGAGAAGATCGGCAGTTGCTCCGTCTCCTGGAAGCCGCCGAGACCGAGCGTCATCGACCCGGTCTCGGGCGTGACGACGACGACCGGTGAATGTGCCCAGAACGCGGCCGCCGTAGACGTGACGAAATTGGTGATACCCGGCCCGTTTTGCGCGATGCACACGCCGTGGCGTCCGGAGACCCGTGCATAGCCATCGGCCATGTGCCCGCCGCCCTGCTCGTGCGCGACGGAGATGAACCGGATGCCGGCATGCGGAAACAGATCGAGCGCGTCCATGTACGCGGAGCCGACGATGCCGAATACATCGGTGACGCCCTGTGCGACGAGCGTTTCGACGAACGCCTCCGACGGCGTCATCTTCTGGCGGCCCTGCACGGCCAGGTTCCGGGATTCGGTCATCGTGTTCATTACGCTTCCTCAACAGGCTTCGAACCCGTGATTGTGCGGCCGGGCGGCCGGCCCCGGCTAGTGCCAGAGCAACGCGAGCGTTGAGTCCAGCGCGCCGCCTCGCTGGCATGCGCGCAGGGATGGCGCCTGCGCCGCAAATCGCCTATCGTGTCACGCGCATGCGGACGGACAGCATCGTCGCCTGCACGATCCGCGCGCGGGCGCAACGCGCAACGCGCGCTTTGATTCGACATGAGAAGGGAGGCTTCATGTTTCGTCGTTCGCTATTGCGGGCAGTCGTCGCCGCCGGCGCTGCCGCGCTCATGCTCGGCGTCAGCACCGCCGGTGCGCAAACGCCGGTCCGCATCCGGATCCAGACGGCGGTGCCGTCGGCGAGCATCTATTTCGAGCTCCTGAAACGCCTGGGTGACCGCGTCGACAAGATGTCGGCCGGCCGCGTCAAGATGGAAATGCTGCCCGATGGCGCCGTCGTCGGCGCGTTCGAGATTCTCGACGCCGTCGACAAGGGCGTCGTCGAAGGCGGCTACGCATGGACGCACTACTGGTCCGGCAAGAACCCGGCAGCCGGCCTGTTCTCGAATCCGATGGCGGGCGCCGGTGTTGGACTCGACCAGTTGTCGCACGTCGCATGGATTTACGAAGGCGGCGGCTACGACCTGTACCGCAAGCTCTACAAGGACGTGCTGAAGGTCAACGTCGAGCCGATCTTCGTGCAACCAATGGGACCCGACCCGCTCGGCTGGTTCAAGCGGCCGATCGCGAGCACCGAGGACTTCAAGAAGATGAAATACCGCGCGCCGCCTGGCATCACCGGCGAGATCTTCAAGGAGATGGGCGTGTCCGCGGTCGCTTTACCCGGTGGCGAGATCGTCACGTCCGCGCAGCGCGGCGTCATCGATGCGGCCGAATGGATCGGCCCCGCGGACGATCTGAATCTGGGCTTGCAGACGGTGTGGAAGCACTACTACCTTCAGGGCCTGCATCAGTCGACCGACATCGGCGAGATCCTGATCAACAAAAGCGTGTGGGACAAGCTGTCACCCGACCTGCAGGAGATCATTCGCACGGCGGCGATGGCGTCGATGACCGAGACGTACACGTACAACGTCTATCGGAATGCGCAGGCGATCGTGAAGCTGCGTAACGAGTTCAAGGTCGAGATCCACGACACGCCGAAGGACTTCTTCCCGCAGTTCGTCCGCGCCACCAATGTCGTGCTC
>JAICVH010000226.1 GCA_025935435.1 Burkholderiales bacterium | reverse complement strand
TCGGCGACGCCGAGGCGCTCGTCGCGAAAAACGGGTCGGGCATCAACAGCGTCAAGGACCTGAAGGGCAAGAAGATCGCGATGCCCTTCAACTCGACGACGCATTTCCACACGATGGTCGCGCTCGAGCAGGCCGGCGTCGATCCGAAGGACGTGCAGATCCTCAACATGCGTCCGCCGGAAGTGCGCGCGGCATGGCAGCGCGGCGACATTCAAGCGACCTACATCTGGGATCCGGTGCTCTCCGAAGTGAAGAAGGACGGCAAGGTGATCATGACGTCGGGCAAACTTTCTGCAGAGACCGGGAAGGCGACGTTCGACGGCTACATCGTCAACAAGGATTGGGCGAAGCAGAATCCGGACTTCATGGTCAAGTTCGTCAAGGTGCTGGCCGCGGCAGATGCGCGCTATCGTGACAACAAGGCCAAGTGGACGGCGGATTCACCCGAGGTGAAGGCGGTGGCGAAGTGGTCCGGCGCGAAGCCCGAGGACGTGCCGGCGGGAATGGCGCTGTACCGCTTCCCGACGCTCGCCGAGCAGAACAGCAAGTGGCTCGGCGGTGGCAAGGACAGCCTGGCTGCAAAGGCGCTTGCGGCGACCGCGCAATTCCAGCTTTCGCAGAAGCAGATCGAAAAGACGCTGCCTGACTATTCGGTCACGATCACCGACCGCTTCGTCAAGGACGCGATGAAGTAACGCTGCGCGCCTAACGCCGCGACGTCATGTCGCTCGGGGACGGAGGCGGACCGCGCCGCCTTGTCCCCGATCGCGGCACACGCGGGCCTGCCTCCGATCGTGGATCCTTGAGCAAACTCCAGCTCCGCAACGTCAGCGTCAAGTACGCTGGAACTTCCGGCCGCACGACACTCGCGCTTTCCGACGTCAATCTCGGCCTCGACCCGGGCGATTTCGTCGTTGCCCTCGGCGCTTCCGGCTGCGGCAAGACGACGCTTTTGTCGTGCATCGCCGGCTTCATGCAGCCTTCCGCCGGTGAAATCATTCTGGACGGCAAGCCGGTGATCGGCCCGGGAGCCGAACGCGGCGTCGTGTTTCAGAAGCATGCGTTGATGCCCTGGCTCAACGTCGTCGAGAACGTCGAATTCGGTCTTCGCATGCGCGGAATGCCGCGTGCGCAGCGCCGCGCGGCGGCCATCGACAAGCTCAAGCTGATCGGTCTCGAGCGCTTCGCGACGTATCCGATCTATCAACTCTCCGGCGGCATGCAGCAGCGCGTGGGGCTCGCACGCGCACTCGCGAGCGACCCCGAGGTAATGCTGATGGACGAACCGCTCGGCGCGCTCGACGCGCTGACGCGCGAGCAGATCCAGGAACTGATCCTGTATCTCTGGCAGGCGACGCGCAAGATGTTCTTTTTCATCACGCACAGTGTCGAGGAAGCGCTGTTTCTTGCCACCGACCTGATCGTGATGACGCCCTCGCCAGGGCGCATCGCGCAGCGCTACAAGCTCGATTTCAGTCGCCAGTTCGTCGAGTGCCGCGACGCGCGCAAGGTGAAGGCCGATCCGCAGTTCATTGCCTTGCGCGAGGAAGTGTTGCAGTTCATCCACTCGGCGCCCAGTCAAAGCGAACAAGTGGCGGCCTGACGCCGTCACGCCAAGAGCGCAAAACGGCTACCGATGACAAGGCGATGAGCTCGCTCCCTGACGCGTCCGGCGCGCCCGCCGAGCTGCCGTTACGAGCGGAGACCGCAGACGATGCCGCCGCCATCACGCGCGCGGGCACCGGTTCGGGACTTCGCGCGATCAAGGGCTACAGTCTGCCGGGAGAAGGACCGAGCACGCTGATCAGCGTCGTGACGGTGATCGCGTTGCTCGTGCTGTGGTGGGTGGCAACGCACTTCGGCTGGATCAAGGATCTGTTCCTGCCCACGCCCGAGAAGATTTTCACGAGCTTCGGTGAAGCCTGGCGCGGCGATATCCAGGGCGGCAAACCGTTGTCGGAGCACTTCTGGTGGAGCCTGTATCGCGTCTTCGCCGCCTTCGTGTTCGCCGTCGTCACCGCAGTGCCCGTCGGCATCGCCATGGGGGTATCACGCATTGCACGCGGCGTCTTCGACCCGCCGATCGAGTTCTACCGACCGCTGCCGCCACTCGCGTACCTACCGTTGATCGTCATCTGGTTCGGAATCGACGAGACGGCCAAGATCGTTCTGATCTACCTCGCGTGCTTCGCGCCGCTTGCGATGGCGGCGCGCGCCGGCGTGCGCAGCGTGACGATCGAACAGATCAACGCCGCGTACTCGATGGGCGCCTCGAAGTGGCAGGTGATCTGGCACGTCGTCATCCCGGCCGCGATGCCCGAAATCATGACGGGCATGCGCATTGCGATCGGATTCGGCTGGACGACACTCGTCGCCGCCGAAATGGTGGCGGCCACTGTCGGCCTCGGGCAGATGGTATTGAATGCGTCGAACTTCCTCCGCACGGACGTCGTCATCATGGGCATCATCGTCATCGGCGTCGTCGCCTACCTGTTCGACCTGCTGATGCGCTACGTCGAACGGCTCGTCGTGCCGTGGAAGGGAAAGATCTGAACCGCGGTCGCAGGGAAAGCCGCGCGTGGCTCGTGCGCGTCCGGTGTCTCGCATTGCGTTGAAAGCCTTTCCGTTTCTCCGTTGGCGCCATCGCGTCAACCGGGAAACCCTGCGCGCCGATCTCCTTGCGGGCCTCGTCGCCGCGGTCATCGTGCTCCCGCAGGGCGTTGCGTTCGCAACGCTGGCCGGAATGCCTCCCGAATACGGCCTGTACGGTGCGATGCTGCCCGCGATTGTCGGCGCGCTGTGGGGATCGTCATGGCACCTGGTGTCGGGCCCGACCAACGCCACGTCGCTGATGGTTTTCGCCACCGTCAGCGCGTTCGCCGTGCCGTTCACCCCGACGTATGTGACGCTGGTGCTGACGCTGAACCTCATGGTCGGCCTCATCAAGCTCGGGCTCGGCCTCGCGCGGCTCGGCGCGCTGGTCAACTTCATTTCCACTGCAGTCGTCATCGGCTTCACTGCCGGGGCCGGCCTGCTGATCATCGGCGCGCAGCTTCGCAACTTCTTCGGACTGCCGATTCCGCAGGAAGCGAGCTTCCTGCTCGCGCTGCGCGACTTCGTCACGCATCTCGATCAGACGCAACTACCCGTGGTCGCGGTCGGTGCGTTCACGCTCGTCGCTGCGCTGGCGGGAAAGCGCTGGTTGCCGCGCATTCCCTACATGCTGACCGGGATCGTGCTCGGTGCGCTGCTCGCGTGGCTGCTGGCCGTCACCGGCGTCGCCGATGTGCCGACGATCGGCGCGTTGCCATCGGCGATTCCGCCGGTGTCGATGCCGAACCTCTCGTTGGCAACGTGGCAAACGCTCGCGCCGATTGCGCTCGCGTTGACGGTGATCGGCCTGTCGGAAGCGATTTCGAGCGCGCGTGCGGTTGCGCTCAAGTCGGGACAGCGTATCGACGGCAACCAGGAGTTCATCGGGCAGGGCCTCGCCAACATCGTCGGAGCGTTTACGTCGAGCTATCCGACGTCCGGATCGTTCAATCGCACCGGTGCGAACTACCAGGCGGGCGCGCGAACACCGCTCGCGTGCGTGTTCTCGGCGATCCTGCTTCTGATCATCCTGTTGTTCATTCGACCGCTCGCGAGCTACCTGCCCGTGGCGTCGATGGCCGCCGTGCTGTTCATCATCGCGTTCGGCCTGATCGATCTGCGCGCGATGCGCCGCATCTGGCGCACGAGCCGTGCCGACGCGCTCACGCTTGCCGTGACGTTCATCGCGACGCTGACGATCCGCCTGGAAGTCGCCATTCTCGTCGGCGTGCTCGTGTCGCTGCTGATCTACCTTCACTGGGCGACGCACCCGCAGGTCGTGCGCGTGGTGCCCGATCCCGACGCGCAGCGTCGGTTTCGCGCGGCACAGCCGGAGTCGGCAGAATGCCCCCAGCTCGACATGTTGCGCATCGATGGCGCCCTTTTCTTCGGATCGGTGGAGCACATCCGCGACGAGATCGACGCGGCGCGTGGCGCGAGACCGGCAACGCGCCACCTGCTGCTGATCGGCACCGGTGTCAATCTCATCGACAGCGCGGGAGCGGATTTCATCGCTTCGCTTGCGCGTGCGCTCCGCGATTCGCACGTGGAGCTTTACCTCTGCAAGCTTCGCCCGAGCGTGCGGGCGCTGCTCGAACGAAGCGGTGTCCTCGATGTCGTCGGCCGCGACCACCTGTTCGCGACGAAGGACCAGGCGCTCGCCGCCATCTACCAGCGGCTCGATGCAGCCAAATGCGCCGGCTGCCCCGCGCGCATCTTCACCGAATGCCAGGTGACGCTGCCGGATGGCAGCCCCCGCGACCGCCCGCGTCCGGAGTTGACGCTCGAACCGCGTACCTGATCGTCAAGCCGCATGCACGTCATCATCATCGGCGGCGGCATCGGGGGTCTGACGCTTGCACTATGTCTGCACGAGGCCGGTATCGGCTGCCGCGTGTACGAGCAGGCGCCGCAGATCGATGCGCTTGGCGTCGGCATCAATATCCTGCCGCACGCGTCGCGCGAACTCGCGCGTCTCGGCCTCGATGACGCGCTGGCGCGCGAATCGATCGCGACGCGCGAGGCTGTCTTCTTCAATCGCTTCGGTCAACTCATCTACCGTGAGCCGCTCGGCCGCGCCGCCGGATACGAGCACGCCCAGTATTCGATCCACCGCGGCGAGCTCCAGCGCCTTCTTGCAAGTGCCGTACGACAGCGACTCGGCAACGACGCGCTCGTGCCCGGCTGGACGTGCGTCGGTGCGCAGACGAACGAGGGCCACGCCGTTGCCCGCTTTACCGACACCCAACACCCGGTGCAACGCGCAGACGCGGTCATCGCATGCGACGGCCTGCACTCGGTCATTCGCAAACAACTGCATCCGCACGAAGGGCCTCCGCGCTATTCGGGCGTCAACATGTGGCGCGGCGTTTCGGTGTGGGAGCCGATCCTGACCGGCGCCAGCATGATTCGCGCGGGCTGGCTCACGACCGGCAAGATGGTCATCTACCCGATCCGCGACCACGTCGACGGCGCGGGACGCCAGCTCGTG
>JAICVH010000154.1 GCA_025935435.1 Burkholderiales bacterium | reverse complement strand
GTTTTCGTGATCAAGCATGGACGTAGCTTGCCCATGTGACCTGGCGACCGACCAGGATGTCGAGGCGGGACTGCGCACGGCGGGCCGCAATCGATCGAGCGTGGCGAGATCCCGTTCGAGCACCTCGAATGCGCGGTCCACCGACGTTCGCTGCTCCGTGGGTTCCGCGGATGCATTCGGCACGTCGGCGAACAGCGTCGGTAGCGCGTCGGCACCGCCGGTCTCGACGGGTGACGCGCTCGGTGTGGGCGCCGTGACCGCGACGTCCGCTGTCGTTGTGCTGCTAGCCGACCCGCTGGGCGCCGCAGACAGTGCCGGATCGGTCGCCTCCGTTGCCGCAAGCGCAATGCCGCAGTGATGGCATTGCGGCGCATCGCGATCGTTGATGGCGTCGCAGCGCTCGCACGGTTGCAACCGCAGCCCCGAACCGCACTCATTGCAGAACTTCGCGCCCGCCGGATTGGCGTGCTGGCAGAACAGGCAACGGAACATCGGCATCGAACTCACCCGTAAACGGTGATGATGCGACGTTTTACTCCATGCGTGTTGCGTAGTTGTTCAAGCTACGTCACGACGTTCGGAAAGAGGCCCGGCGGTCCGACGCGGGTGAGTCCAGGCTGCACGCATTGCGCGTCCAGCTTCTGTGAAGTCAGGCGGCGCACTCGAGCGCATCATCGACGCGCTCGTCGTCCTCCCACGTCTCGAGGCGAACGGTGAAACCCCACAGCCTGCGCATGTGCGCGAGCACTTCTGCAGCGGCTTCGTTGAGCGGTCGGCCGCGCCGCCGCACATGGCGTAACGTCAGCGAGCGATCGCCGTCGCGATCGAAGCGAACGATCTGAACATCGGGTACGCGATTCTCCTGGGCGTGTTGTTGCGAAAGCAGCTTCCGCACGCGCTTGTAGCCACGTTCGTCGTGGATGCTGTCGACGACGAGTTCGTCTTCCTTTGCATGGTCGGCGATCGCGAACAGATGGAATTCGCGGATCAGTCGCGGCGACAGGTATTGACCGATGAACGATTCGTCCTTGAAGTTGCGCATCGCGAAATCCAGCGTCTTCTGCCAGTCGTTGCCCGCGATGTCGGGAAACCAGGCGCGGTCCTCGGCATCCGGACGCTCGCAAACACGACGCAGGTCCGAGAACAATGCGAACCCGAGGGCATACGGATTGAGACCGCCGTACGCCTTCGAGTCGTACGAGGGCTGGGCGATGACGTTGGTATGAGATTTGAGGAATTCGAGCATGAATCCGTCGTCGACGAGACCTTTCTCGTGCAGGCGGTTCAGGATCGTGTAATGCCAGAACGTCGCCCATCCCTCGTTCATGACCTTGGTCTGGCCTTGCGGATGGAAATACTGCGCGAGCTTGCGCACGATGCGCACGAGTTCGCGTTGCCACGGCTCGAGCTTCGGTGAGAATTTCTCGACGAAGTAGAGCACGTTCTCCTGGGGCTCGGCCGGGAACGCGCCGCTGGCCTGCCTGCGCTCGGCGCCGTTCTTCTCGGGCAGCGTCCGCCACAGGTCGTTGAATTGCCGTTCGCGATGCGCTTCGCGCGCCGCGAGGCGTGCAGTCTCGGCCTTCAGTGTCGGGGCGGCGGGACGCCGGTAGCGATCGACGCCATGCGCCATCAGCGCATGACAGGCGTCGAGCACCTCCTCCACCGCTACCGCGCCATGCCGCTCCTCGCACTCCATCACGTAACGGCGTGCGAAGACGAGATAGTCGAGGATTGCCTCGGCGTCGGTCCATTGACGGAACAGGTGGTTGCCCTTGAAGAACGAGTTGTGGCCGTAGCAAGCATGCGCGATGACGAGCGCCTGCGTCGTCATCGTGTTCTCTTCCATCAGGTACGCGATGCACGGGCTGGAATTGATGACGATCTCGTACGCGAGGCCCTGCATGCCGCGCCGGTACGCCTGCTCGTTGCGAATGAACTCCTTGCCGTACGACCAGTGCGGATACCCGATCGGCAGGCCCGACGACGCATACGCATCGAGCATCTGCTCGGACGTGATGATCTCGAGCTGATTCGGATACGTGTCGAGGCGGTACTCGGCCGCGACCTCGGCGATCGCGCCGTCGTAGCGCTCGAGGAGGTCGAAGTCCCAGTCGGCGCCGTGGGAAATCGGTTTCGCGCTCACCGAGACTCCCTTCGCGCTCATTGTGTTTCCTTGCGGAAGAGTTCGCGGAACACCGGGTAGATCTGGTCGCGTTGCGACGCGCGCTTCATCGCGAGGTTGTCGGTTGCTTCGGCGACCCGTTCGTACTCCGCCCACAACGACGACGCGTGGTCGCTGGAGCGCGGATCCGCGAGTTCGAGATACGCGTAATAGCGCGACGCGGGCAGCAGCTTCTCGCGCAGAAACCGCGCGCTGCGTGCGGGATCGGCGCCGAACGCATCGCCGTCGGATGCCTGCGCAACGTAGACGTTCCATCCGCGCCCATAGCGTTCGGCGCGGATCTTCTCGGCGAGATCGAGCGCGGAAAACACGACGGTGCCGCCCGAACGCGTGCCGTGGAAGAACGTGTCTTCGTCCACCTCCTCGGCATCGTCGGTATGCCGAATGAACACCAGGTCCACTGCGCCGTACTTCCGGCTCAGGAACAGGTACAGCAGCGTGAAGAAGCGCTTGGCAAGGTCCTTCTTGTCCTCGTCCATCGACGCCGACACGTCCATCAGGCAGAACATTGCCGCGCGGGCAATCGGTTCCGGACGCCAGACGCGGTTGCGGTACCGAAGGTCAGGCTCGTCGATGAATGGCAACTGGCCGCGGCGGCGAACGAGACGCTGCAGCTCCTCGTAGATCAGCGCCGCCTCCTGCGCGTGTCCGATCGCGGCGGCGAGGGCGAACTCCGCTTCGAGTACTTGCAGATCGCGTGCGATGCTGCCCCCGAGTGCGATGCGCCGTGCGAGCGACTGGCGCAGCGTGCGCACGATGGCGAGGTTTGCCGGGATGCCGCTTTTCGTGTAGCCGGCACGAACGCTCGTCTTCTGCTCGGTCTTGCCGAGCTCGGTGCGTGCGAGGTTCGGCAGTTCCAGGTCGTCGAAGAAGATCTGCATGAATTCTTCACGCGAAAGCGAGAAGACGAATGCATCTTCGCTGTCGCCCTCCCCCGCACCATTGCCGCCGCCTCCGCCACCGCCCTGCGGTCGGGGAATGCGATCGCCCGCGACGTATTCGCGGTTACCAGGCAACACGATCTCGCGATCGCCGCCGCGTCCGAATCCGAACGAAGGCTCCGAGATGTCCTTCTTGGGCACGCGCACTTCGCCGCCCTGCTCCATGTCGGCGAGCTTGCGCTCACCGACCATCTTCTTCACGGCGTCCTGGATGTGCGATTTGTAGCGCCGCAGGAAGCGCTCGCGATTGACGGCGCTCTTGCCGCGGCTGCTGGGGCGGCGGTCGATCAGTTGCAGCATGGTGCGATCTCCCGTCTTCCTGGCTCGCGTTACGACGACTTGTGTACGCGCAGGTACCACTCGGCGAGCAGTCTTACCTGCTTCTCCGTGTAGCCCTTCGCAACCATGCGAGCAACGAAGTTCTGGTGCTTCTCCTTCTCGTCGGCCGACGCCTTCGCGTTGAACGAAATGACCGGCAGCAGATCCTCGGTGTTCGAGAACATCTTCTTCTCGATCACCTCACGCAGCTTTTCGTAGCTGCTCCACGCGGGATTGCGACCGCTGTTGTTCGCGCGGGCGCGCAGCACGAAGTTGACGATCTCGTTTCTGAAGTCCTTCGGATTGGCGATGCCCGCCGGCTTTTCGATCTTCTCGAGCTCGGCGTTCAGTGCCGCGCGGTCGAAGCTTTCACCCGTTTCAGGATCGCGGTAGTCCTCTTCCTGGATCCAGCAGTCTGCGTACGTCACATAGCGATCGAAGATGTTCTGGCCGTATTCCGAGTACGACTCGAGGTACGCCGTCTGGATTTCCTTGCCGATGAACTCCGCGTACCGCGGCGCGAGGTAGCCCTTGATGTGCTCGACGGCGCGGCGTCGCGTGTCGTCGGGCAGGTCTTCGCGGGCGAGGCGCTGCTCGAGCACGTACATCAGATGGACGGGATTGGCGGCGATCTCGGTCTGGTCGTAGTTGAAGACCGCCGACAGGATCTTGTAGGCGAACCGCGTCGACATGCCCGTCATCCCTTCGTCCGGGCCGGCGTAATCGCGGTATTCCTGGATGGTCTTGGCCTTGGGATCGACGTCCTTCAGCGTCTCGCCGTCGTAAACGCGCATCTTCGAGTAGATGCTCGAGTTCTCGGGCTCCTTGAGCCGCGTCAGCACGGAAAACTGCGCCATCATGTCGAGCGTTCCGGGGGCACAGGGCGCACCGGAAAGGGACGAGTTGGTGAGCAGCTTTTCGTAGATCTTCACTTCCTCGGACACGCGCAGGCAGTACGGCACCTTGACGATGAAGATGCGATCGAGGAACGCCTCGTTGTTCTTGTTGTTGCGGAACGTGTGCCATTCCGATTCGTTCGAGTGCGCGATGATCAGCCCGTTGAAAGGTATCGCAGAGAAGCCTTCCGTACCCTTGAAGTTGCCTTCCTGCGTTGCCGTCAGCAGCGGATGCAGCATCTTGATCGGCGCCTTGAACATCTCGACGAACTCGAGCAGTCCCTGGTTCGCGAGGCACAGGCCGCCGGAGTAGCTGTACGCATCGGGGTCGTTCTGCGACAGCGTCTCGAGCTTGCGGATATCGACCTTGCCGACCAGCGACGAAATGTCCTGGTTGTTTTCGTCGCCGGGTTCGGTCTTGGTGATCGCCACCTGCCGCAGCACCGACGGCTGGATCCGCACGACGCGAAACTTGGAGAGGTCGCCGGCGTACTCGGTGAGTCGCTTGACCGCCCATGGGGACATGATCCCGGACAGATAGCGTCGCGGGATTCCGTACTCCTGTTCGAGCGTCGCGCCGTAGCGATCGGGCGCGAACAGGCCGAGCGGCGATTCGTTGACCGGTGAACCCTTCAGCGCGAAGATCGGCCGGCTTTCCATCACGGCCTTCAACCGCTCCGCGATCGACGACTTGCCGCCGCCGACCGGACCCAGCAGATACAGAATCTGTTTCTTTTCCTCGAGGCCCTGCGCCGCGTGCTTGAAAAAGGCGACGATCTGCTCGATCGCGTCTTCCATGCCGTAGAACTCGCGGAACGCCGGATAGCGCCGGATGACGCGATTGCCGAAGATGCGCCCGAGCCGCTGCTCGTTGCGTGTGTCGACGAGTTCGGGCTCGCCGATGCCGGCGATCATCCGCTCGGCCGCGCTTGCGTAGGTCGCCGGCTCGCGCCGACACAACTCGAGATACTCTTCGATGCTCAGTTCCTCCGCCTGCGTGGCGGAGTAGTTGGAGCGGAACTGCTCAAGGACCGTAGCCATCGTCTATCCCAAAAAGTGAATCCACCAGGCGGGTGCCGATCAGGTGTCGTTCAGTGCCGCAATACGGCGTCCGCACGAACCCACAGCTTGGTATTTTTGGGAGTGCCTGCGCAGCCTAATCCTGACGCAGCCATCGTCACAGAAAAGGCGTAACGGTAGCGTTCGGTACCGTGGTGGCCTTCGGCGATGTGCCCGCGGTGGGGCTCGCCAGCGGTCCGAGTGCGTCTAGTGCTGCATAACGCGTGCCACGCAATCCGGGTTGACGCGTCCGCGATGCATGCGTGATGTCGGCGAAACGCTGTCAGCAATCAAGCGCGCGCGTTGCCAAACCCAACCACTACGACGCTTGATGCGCGGCGATACGCGATCCACGCAAAATCCATTGCTTGCAGAGCGGTGGTGCAGCACGCGCATTCGCGCGCCTCAAAAGATCCGGTCGCGCGCGCGGTATTCCAAGGATCAACGGTGCGCGACGCGCGACGAACGGATCGACGTGTCGATCGAAGCACGCACCGCCCGTGTCTCAGCGTCGCGACAATCCCGGCGCAGCGCGGCAGTTCAGCCGCCCTGCGGTGGGCGCTGCCCTTAGGACGAAACCATGATCGCAACGTGCCTTCCGCCCGCCGCGGATTCCAGTCGATCGATACCCGGGATCCCGGAAAAGCCTGCAAGGCAAAATGCAATCCGGTGCATGCCGATAGGATGTCGACCTACGCGATGCACGCACGCGACTCACCAGGCGGCGACGCCGCCATCCGAGCGCGGGTCGGTTCCGCCCTGCAACATGCCGTTGGCATCGCGCAGTATCGCGCCGGCGTG
>JAICVH010000587.1 GCA_025935435.1 Burkholderiales bacterium | reverse complement strand
CGCGATGTGAAATGCAGCGGCTTGTACGCATCGATCCGCACGAGCGGGCGATCGCGGTCGAATACCGACGCGCCGGTCGAGGTGACTTCGACCGGCAAGGCCTCCGCGTCGCCGAACACGTCTCGAATCGCACGAACGCCGCGCTCGCTCAACAGGCCGCCGCACAGCTTGTCGCGCGGAAAGCGTGCCTTGTCGACGAGCGCGACGCGCAGGCCTGCCTCGGCGAGGACTGCTGCCGCCGCAGACCCCGCCGGTCCGGCGCCCGCAATCACCGCATCGAAGCTGCTCGACGTCGGGCCCACTGGACAATTCGCGCGGTTGTCGTTATGAAGATGCGCCGGCTCGTGCAGCGCCGGTGATTCGCGCATCGTAAATCAAACACGGAGACCCACGGTGGGGGAGCATGTCGATCTGCTGTCGAGCGTCGGGATATCGATTTCGGTCGCTGCAGCGCTGGCCTTCGTCGGCAACTGGATTCGACAGCCGCTGTTGCTTGCGTATCTGCTCGCGGGCGTGCTGATCGGGCCGCGGATCGGCTTCGGCCTCATCAGCGACCAGGCAAGCATCGAGACGGTATCCGAGATCGGCCTGATCCTGCTGCTGTTCATCATCGGCCTCGAACTCGACCTCAAGAAGCTTCTCGCGGCCGGCAAACCGGTGCTCGTCACGGGCATCCTGCAGTTTCCGCTGTGCGTCGCGCTCGGACTCGCGTTCTTCATTCCGTTCGGTTTCCGGATGAGCGGCGGCGACTTCGGCCTGCTGTACCTCGCCGTGTGCCTCGCGATCAGCAGCACGATGATCGTCGTGAAGCTGCTCTACGACAAATTCGAGCTCGATACGCTGCCAGGGCGGATTACGCTCGGCGTGCTGATCTTCCAGGACATCTGGGCGATCGTGGTCCTCGGCATCCAGCCCAACCTGTTGAACCCGCAGTTCGGCAAGCTGGTCGGGTCACTCGTCAGCGGCGTGCTGCTCGTCGCCGTGACGCTTGTCATCAGCAAGTCCGTGCTGCCGCGACTGTTCCGATCGGTCGCGAAGCTGCCGGAACTCGTGCTGATCGGGTCGCTTGCATGGTGCTTCATCGTGTGCGCGGCGGCGAATGCCGTGGGGCTCTCGCGTGAAATGGGAGCGCTGATCGCGGGCATCGCCATCTCGACGTTCCCGTACAACCTGGACGTCGTCGCCAAGGTCGTCAGCATTCGAGATTTCTTCGTGACGCTGTTTTTCGTCGCGCTCGGCATGCAGATCCCGCTGCCTACGCCCGCGCTGATTGGCATGGCACTTCTAGCGTCGGCATTCCTGATCGCGAGCCGGTTCGTCGTCGTGTTTCCAATCCTGCGCGCGCTGCGGCAGGGGCACCGCGCGAGCCTGCTGCCGGCGATCAACCTCGCGCAGATGAGCGAGTTCGCCATGGTCATCGCAGCAATCGGCTTGGGCTACCAGCACATCGACCAGGCGACGGTGAGCCTGCTGATCTTCGTCTTCGCGATCACGTCCGTCACGTCGACGTACCTGATCGGCTACAGCCACCCGCTGCAGGAGCGTCTCGGGTCGTGGCTCCGCAGGGCCGGCATCAAGGATCTCGACGAAGGCGGCAACAAGGCCGCGGACGCGCGCGCGCTGCTCGGCAAGGACGTCGTGCTGCTGGGGTTCTTCACCGAAGCAAGCGCGCTCGTGCACGAATACGAGATGGCGAAGCACTCGATGCTCGACCGGCTCCTGGTCATCGACTTCAATCCGGACGTGCACGCCGAGCTCGGGCGGCGCGGCATCGCGTGCAAGTATGGCGACGTCGCAAGCATGCAGACGCTGCATCATGCCGACGTCCATGACGCAAAGCTCGTCGTCTCGACGATTCCCGATACGATCCTGAAGGGAACGAACAATCTGCGCCTGCTGCAGCAAGCGCGCCGACTGTGCCCGCATGCGAAGGTCGTCGTCACGGCCAATCGCACGGCTGCCGCGCTCGAGCTCTACGACGCCGGCGCCGATTTCGTGTTCGTATCGCGCCTGCATTCCGCGGCGGAAATGGCGGCGATCCTGGAACGGGGGCTTGCCGACGGATTCGCGACGCTCCGTGCCGACGAGATCGCGCGTATCCGCATGCGCGACGAAGTGCTCAAGTAACGCGCGGGTACGCGCCGTCGTCGCGATCACGCGCCCTACAAGGTGCGCGTGTCGAGTTCTTCGAGAGCCGGCTCGGAAACGCCGTCAATCACGCCTGATCAGCGCGATGGCCGCGGCGATCATTCCGGCGAAAAAGACGAACGTCCAGCCGGCGATCGACAGGCCCAGGAACACCCAGCCCTTCTCGGCACATTCGCCGCTGCCTTCGAGCACGCGCCGGATGACATCGACGAACGGCATCG
>JAICVH010000640.1 GCA_025935435.1 Burkholderiales bacterium | reverse complement strand
GGTTGGTGAACGCCCAAAAAAGGAGCCGCCCTGGTTCGGGCGGCTGCCTTCGCGGTGCGGGAAGAGAGGTGTCGCGGCGCGACCGTCAGCCCATCGCGCCGCCTTCGTTCTCCCAGGTTTCCAGCGGGTGATGGCGACGGCGGCCCCCGCTGCCCGCATTGTGCTGGCGCAACAGCGATACGACCAGGTAGCCGAGTGCCGCCCAGACGACGCGACGCAGCAGCTTGCTCATGGCTTCCGGCCGCGACCGCTGTCTTCTTCAAGCGCGGTGCTGGAGTAGTTGTTCGCCTGGCCAGCCTTCGGCATCTGCGTGGATTCCTCGGCCTTGGTCAGCGTGCCATGCCGTGGGCTGTTCGCGGACGTTTCGGTTGCGGTTCCCGGCGTGCGCAGTCCGCTGGCCTGCTCGCGGACATCCGCCTTGGCTTGATCGGCGGCCGCCGTGGTTGGAGCCTTGGCGGCAGCTTCCTGCGCGTTCACGGCGAGCGCCTGGCTGTCAGGCGGGGTGCCCTTCACGGGAGCGGAGGTCGTGGCTTTCAGGTCCGCCTCCTGCTGGAATGCCACCACCGCGCTCGTGCCCGGTGCTGCAGTGTTAGCGGATGGCGCTACCGGATCACGCATGGCCGGCGCGGGCGGCGCACTGGGCGACGTCAGCGGCTGCGTAACGGACGTTGGATTGTTGACGCCCGGCGGCGCCTTCGTCGTGCGGTTGGCGTCGGGTGCGTTGCACGCGCCGAGCGCACCGGCGGTGGCGAGAACGATCAGTGAAATGGGGATCTTCATGCGAACTCCGCTGGTAGGTGAAAAACTTTGCGAACGCCCGCCGGACGGAAGGTCGAGACGTCACGCCGCTCCGTGAACCGTACCGCGGCGCGGCCCCTTGCCGTAGCAGCGCGGTCCCGATTCCACTGTAGGAGGCGCCCGACGCTCACGCAGCATTTGCAGCAATGCCGCGCAAGAGCGCACGCGTCATACGTTCCGAGCGCGCAGTCAGGCGCGATAAGCAGTTGGTTATGACCGAATAATCGGTGCAATGCGACTGGGCACGAAAGCTGCGGCGCACTCGCACTGGTGGAGCGCCGGAGCGGCTGCCGAAAACTGTTCAGCGGAGGGAAAAATGCTTTACTACGCCGTGGTTTTTTTTATCATTGCACTGATTGCCGCGCTGTTCGGGTTTGGCGGCATCGCCGCCGGCGCAGCTGGCATCGCGAAGATTCTCTTTGTCGTTTTCCTGATCGTTTCGCTCGTGACGTTCCTGTTGTCGCTCGCGAAACGCTAACGAGGAGCTGTCCATGGAGACCAATGCAGAAAGCTTCAACGAAACCGTGTCCGCGCGGGGTAACGGCGGATCGATCTCGCAGATGACCAAGGCTGTGTCGCCGGACCTGGAGCAGCTGACGCGCGACTTTCGAACGTTCGTGACCGATTGCGAAGTGTTGCTGAAGAACGCCACGACGTTGTCCGGCGCTGGCGCGAGCGTTGCGCGGGCGCAGCTGTCGGACAAGATGGCCGCCGCGAAGATCAGGCTGGACGCGATGCGCACGACCGCCAGCGATCGTGCCGCGCGCACGCGCGCGACCACCGAAGACTATGTTCGTCGCGAGCCGATGAAGGCGATCGGGTATGCCGTCGCGGCGGGTGCGGTGCTGGGCATCCTCATGTCGCGTAGCTGAGGGAGCCAGGATGCCGATAGAATCGTCCGGTAACGCGACGCCATTCCTGACGGACGTTGCCACGCTCCGTCAGCGCGCAAGGCAGCACATCGACGCCGGCGCCGTCACGTCGAACTACGGCGCCGATCCGAAGGTCGTCGTGAAGGTGCTGAACGAAGCGCTCGCGACCGAGATCGTTTGCGTGCTGAGATACAAACGCCACTATTTCATGGCACAGGGGATCGCGTCGGAGTCCGTGAAGTCCGAGTTTGCCGAGCACGCGACGCAGGAGCAGGAGCACGCGGACAGCATTGCGGAGCGCATCGTGCAACTGGGTGGCGAGCCCGACCTCAATCCGGACACGCTGACGAGCCGCAGTCACGCCCAATATGTCGAAGGCACGTCGCTCGTGGACATGCT
>JAICVH010000086.1 GCA_025935435.1 Burkholderiales bacterium | reverse complement strand
TAGTGCTCGGCATGATCCACCTGTTCTAAGCAGCTTCATTGCAGCCAACAGCGGGCGCCTGCGGGCGCCCGTTGTGTTTTGGTTCGCCGATCCGCTATCTTCCGTTCGCATGGATCTTTCCCCGCTCATCCTCGGCTTCGATCGTGCGCTGCGCACGCTGTCCGGCACCGTCACGCCCGCGCGCCCGACGCCTGCACAAAGGTTGCCTGAACCCCCGCTGCAGCCGTTCGAGCGTCGCGACGCCGCCGGCCTGATGCGTGTCAATCACACCGGTGAAGTGTGCGCGCAGGCGCTGTATGCGGCGCAGGCGCTGGTCGCGCGCGATCCCTCCGTGCGCGAGCACTACGCGCAGGCCGCGCGCGAGGAAGAGGATCACCTCGCATGGACGCAGGCGCGACTCGCCGAACTCGACGCGCGGCCATCGCTTCTGAATCCGCTGTGGTACGCCGGTTCGTTCGCCATCGGCGCTGCAGCCGGCATCGCCGGCGACCGTGCGAATCTCGGCTTTGTCGTCGAGACGGAACGGCAGGTCGAGGAACACCTGACCGCGCACATCGAGCGCCTGCCGGCGAACGACACGAAGAGCCGCGCGATCGTCACGCAGATGCGAGACGACGAAGCGCGTCACGGTGCAATGGCACTGGAAGCGGGTGCGTTACCGCTGCCGTTCCCGGTTCGGCGCCTGATGCGCACCGCAGCGGACGTCATGCGCGCCGTCGCCTACCGGATCTAGGGCCTACCCAAACGCGCCGCTACGCGTTCCTGCGCTTCCACGCGCGAAGCGCAGCAAGCCGCGCATCGCGGAGTGCAGACTGGATGCGCTCGCCGTGCGCGCCGGTCCCACCCGAGCCGCGGGCGGCACGCGCGATCGTCGCCTTCGCGATCGCCGCCGCATCGACGTTACGCACGACGGTCAGCGCTTCCTGAAGCAGTCGCGCCGGACCGTCGAGAGGTGCCCCGGCTGAACCGCGCGCCGCCGCAAGGTGCGCGGACGCTGCGGCGACAAGGGCATCGAGCCGTTCGGGGCGACGCAACGCGTCGGCGTCGCCGATGATGTCGAGCAATTGGGCCGGTGGCAGGGTTTCGGCGCGCGCCACCTTGCGATGCCATCGCGCGGCGAGGCGCGCCGCATCTCGGCAATCGACCGGCACTTTGAGGCGCGACGACACAG
The DNA here is from genome assembly GCA_025935435.1 of Burkholderiales bacterium. Lineage (GTDB taxonomy): Bacteria > Pseudomonadota > Gammaproteobacteria > Burkholderiales > Casimicrobiaceae > VBCG01. Next base: position 7,061 of record JAICVH010000086.1, on the reverse strand, counting down.
CTTCTGCGCGAGCTACGCCCGCGCGCGTCGATACCTGCGCGCCGACCGGCTCGGGTCGCCGCGCGCTGCTCATGGCACGCGACGACGGCTTCGCCAGCGGGGCAACGGTCAGGCGGTCGAGCTCCTGCGTCAGCGCCGCGTAGCGGACCGGCAGCGGGTGTCGCTGCTGCGCGGACCAATCGAGCGCGCGCTCGGTGTACGCGCCGGCATCATCGTCGTCCGAGCGGACGCCGTACAGCGCATCGACCTCGGGGATCAGTATTCCGAGCGCATTGCACGCACGCAGCGCGACGAGCATCCGCGACGGATGCGCTTCGTTCAGTCCGCGTGCGATTTCGGCGAATACGCGCTCGGGCGCCAGCGTGTCGAGCTCGCCGCGTGCAACGATTTCGCGCATCAATGCGAGCGTCTCGTCGGCGATCGTGAATCCGAACCGCGCGGCGAAGCGCGCGACACGAAGCACGCGCAGCGGATCCTCGGCGAATGCCGGGGACACGTGTCGCAGCACGCCGGCCTGAAGATCGCGCTCGCCGCCGTGCGGATCGATCAGTCCGCCATCGGGCGCGCGCGCCATCGCATTGATCGTCAGGTCTCGCCGCGCGAGATCCTCCTCCAGGCTCACATCGGGAGTCGCGAAAAATTCAAAACCACGATAACCGCGACCATGCTTGCGCTCGGTGCGAGCGAGCGCATACTCCTCCTGCGTCTCCGGATGCAGGAATACCGGAAAATCCTTCCCGACCGGACGGTAGCCCGACGCGAGCATGATCTCGGGCGTTGCGCCGACGACGACCCAGTCACGGTCGCCGGCCGGCAAGCCGAGCAATTCGTCGCGAACCGAGCCGCCGACCCGGTAGATACGCACGGGCTGGGGCAGCGGCCGGGTCATCGACCGCTATGCGCGCGAAAGACGTCGAACCGGCTGTGCTGCGCGCGGGGCGCAAGATATTCGGAAGCGATCGCCTCGAGCCTTGCCGGCTCGATGCCGAAGCGCGCGGGAAAGCCGGCGTCGCACACGTTGTCGACCTGCATCGACGCGAGGTTGTCGCGCGTCAGCAAGGACCCCGGCAACCGTTCCATCACCCGCGCCTGCATTGACGACAGGCCGGGTCCAAGCGCGAGCACCGGGCGCAGATTCCCGCTTGCAGCGGCGACGAATCGAACGAGTTCGGCGAGCGTATAGACGGCCGGGCCGCACAGGTCGTATCGCGCGCCGATCGTCTCGTTGTCGCCAAGCGCGCGCGTAAAGCATGTCGCCACGTCGGCGACCCACACCGGCTGGAAGCGCGCGTTGGCGCCGGCGAGCGGCAGCACCGGCAACCACCGTGCGAGTTGGGCAAAGAGATTGAGGAATCGATCCTCGCGGCCGTAGATCACGGACGGGCGAAAGATCGTCGCGGCCAGTCCCGAGCCAGCAACGGCCATTTCACCTTCGCCCTTCGAGCGAAGGTACGCGCTCGGCGCGTCGACCCGCGCACCGAGCGCGCTCATATGAAGCAGGCGCGCGACGCCGTTGTTGCGACACGCGTTCACGAGCAGACGCGGCAATTCGACGTGCGCGCGCGCAAACGTGGCGCGCCGATGCTCGTGCAGGATGCCGACCAGGTTGATCGCGGCCGTCATGCCGCGCGCGTGGCGGGCGAGCGTTGCGGCGTCGTACGGATCGCCCTCGACCACCTGCACGGTCGGCAACAACAGCAGATGGCGTGCACGCGCGCGACGGCGCGTCAGGACGCTGACGAAATGTCCTGCAGCGACGAGCTGCGCAACGACGTAGCGCCCGACGAAGCCGCTGCCGCCGAGGACCAGCACGCGCGCACGCGCGGCCGTCACCGGGACCTCACGGTTCGGCAGCAGTTGCGGCGACGATATCCGATCCGCGCGGCGTGACGACGCCGAGCCGCTGCGTCAACGGGACGTACGGCCGGCCGAGCGCATGCGTATAGAGCATCGTGTTCGCCAGCACTCGTTTCACGTAATCGCGTGTCTCGTTGAACGGTATCGTCTCGACCCAGATCGCGCCTTCGAGCGATCCGGTGGTCGGTCGCCAGGCTTGCGCGCGCGACGGACCTGCATTGTAGGCCGCGGCCGCGAGCGCGGGCAGCCTGCCGAGACGTTCCTGCCAGTATTTGAAATAGAACGCACCGAACTGCGTGTTCAGGTTGACGTCGGCAATCCGCGACGGCGAATAGTCGGTGACGAGCAACTGCTTGGCCACCCAGCGTGCGGTCGCCGGCATCAGTTGCATGAGCCCGACAGCGCCCGCGGACGACACGATGTCCGAAACGAAGCGCGATTCCTGGCGTGCGATGCCGTACAAAATCTCCTCGTCGATGCCCTGCCCCTGCGCGGCGCTCGCGAACTGCTCGCGAAACGGCGCGAGATAACGCAGCGTCAGATCGTGCCGCGACGTCGTGCGTTCGGCTGTATTGATCGCGCGGTCGTAGAGACCGGCGCGCCGCGCGTATTCGGCAGCGACGAGCAATGCGTCGTCGTCCTGACCGCGGATCGCGAAATTCCATTCCCGGATGGCGTCGGGACGCACGTCGAGCTGTGCGAGCTTGACTGCACGCTGAACGTCCGGGCGCGCACCGAACGCCGCCAGCGCCGCGTCGAACGGGGCGCCGGAATCGCGCGTGGATGTGGCGAGCGCGGGTGACGCGCCAAGCGCCTCGGCGGCGAGCAAGCCATAGAAATGCACGCCGCTCGCAAGACTCGCATAAATGCCTGCGGCGGCGTCCCGGTCACCGAGTGCCGCCAGCGACCGCGCGCGCCAGTAGCGCCATACGGGCTCCTGCTGTTCGTCGACGGGCAGCGCCTCGATCGCTGCCTTCACGTCGCGCCAGGCGGTGGCGCGCAATGCGGCGCGTACGCGCCACAGCTGTTGGTCGGGCGATAGGCTTACACCGGATACGGCGTGGAACCACTGGTTCGCCGCCGGGTGGAGCTGCCGCGCCGCGAGGAACGCGATGCGTGCGTTGCCATAGTTGCGGTCGGCCTCCGGCAGATGCTGTCGCCATTTGACCCACGCGTCGTGTGCATCCCCCGCGTCCTTGCGCGCGGCGCGTTCGAGCGCGTAAAGCGCGAGTTCACGACCACTCGGCGTCTTCCACGCAAACTGGCCCTTCGCGAGCGCACGCTGCGGATCGCGATCGACGGCCGCGAACTCGCGCTCAGCGATGCGTTCCCTTTCCGGCAGCGTGGATGCGATCGCGTGCGCGAGGCGCGTATTGCCGTTCGCCGTGGCGAGCCGCAGCCGTTGGCGCCGATCGGCAGCGGTCAGTTCGCCGCGCGCTATCAGCACTTCGAACAGCGGCTCACACACGTCGGGCGTCGATGCACCGGTGAACCATAACGGCCGTGCTGCGGACAACGCTGCAGGCCCGTCGCGCTGCAGCCGATACTGCACGCCGAGGCACGCAAGCTCGATGTCTTCGCCCGATGCGGGTGGGTAGTCGAGCGCAAAGCGGTTCCAATCGCCGCGCCGGCCGAGCGCCTTCAGCCACTCGATGCGCAGGCGTTCGGCGAGCGGGCCTTCCGGAAACGAGGTCAGGAACGCCTGCACCGCTTCAGGCGATGCGTCGTCGAGTCGCGATTTGAGCTGCCAATAGCGGACATAGCGCTCGAGGACGTGGCCCCGCAGCGCCGGTACCAGTTCGTCGAGGCGCCGCAAGTCGCCGCGCTCGAACGCGGCTTTTGCGGCGACGAAATCGACGTCGGATTGCGCGCGCGCGAACGGCGGCGCGCAGAACGAAAACGCCGCGGCGAGCGCCGCGGCGACGATCGTTGCAACGGAAGGCAGTGACCTGTGTTTCATCGGCGCCATTGTGGCGTAAACGACGTAACGCATTCAACCGAAACCGTCTCGCGAGCGCTTGAACGGTGCACGCGGCCGCCAGGCGGCGCAACACTCGACGCGTGTCGCGCGAGTTCGATCGCGAAGCGGCTGCACGGCTCCCGCGCTAGAATCGCGCACCTTGAATGCAGGCGCAGGAGCACCAATGGCACAGCGCAAGGCCGCGCCGCAGATCGGTCTCGTCATGGGCAGTGACAGTGACTGGGACGTCATGAAGCACGCGGCGCTGCAACTCGACGCCTTCGGCATCGCGTACGAGGCGCGCGTGGTGTCTGCGCATCGGATGCCCGACGAGATGTACGAATACGCCGAAGACGCCGCGCCGCGCGGCATTCGCGCGATCATCGCCGGCGCCGGGGGCGCTGCGCATCTGCCGGGAATGCTGGCCGCCAAGACGACGGTGCCCGTGCTCGGCGTGCCGGTGCCGTCGAAGTATCTGCGGGGCGCGGATTCGATGTTGTCGATCGCGCAGATGCCGGCCGGCGTTCCTGTCGCGTGCTTTGCGATCGGCGAGGCCGGTGCGGCCAACGCAGCGCTGTTCGCCGTCGCCATGTTCGCCGTGACCGATGCATCGCTCGCACGCAAGCTCGCCGCCTTCCGGCAGAAGCAGACGACGACGTCGCGCGGCATGCGCGTTCCGCCGGGTTGAGCGGCGTCGGCGCGATCGGTGCTCGATGACGGCGAGGAATCCTGCGCGCACGGCGCACCCATCGTCGAGCGCCGCGCCGGGCTCGAATTCGTCACGGACGACCGAGCCGGCGGCCGCGATCGCACCCGGCGCATGGCTTGGCCTGCTCGGCGGCGGCCAACTCGGCCGGATGTTCTGCATGGCCGCGCAGAGTCTCGGGTATCGCGTCGCGGTCGTCGACCCCGGCAACGACAGTCCTGCCGGAACGGTCGCGGACCGGCACCTGCAAGCCGATTACCTCGATCCCCCGGCGCTTGCGACGTTGCGTGATACCTGCGCAGCGGCGACGACGGAGTTCGAGAACGTCCCCGCAGCCGCGCTCGAATTCCTCGCTCGTGAACTGCGCGTCGCGCCGGCCGCCGCCAGTGTCGCGATCGCGCAGGACCGGATCAGCGAAAAGACGTTTCTCGACGGTGGCGGCTTTGCCGTCGCGCCGTTCGCAGTCCTGCGAAGCCGCGCAGACGCCGCGTCGATCGACGACGCGCTGTTGCCGGGCATCGTCAAGAGCGCGCGTCTCGGTTACGACGGCAAGGGGCAGGTGCGCGTGCAAACGCGCGACGAGGTGATCGCGGCGTTCGACGCGATGCTGCAATCTCCCGCGGTGCTCGAGCGCCGTATCGCGCTTCGCACCGAGCTGTCGGTGATCGTCGCGCGCGAAGACTCCGGCCACGTCGTCTCCTGGCCGGTCGCCGAGAATCATCATCGAGACGGAATTCTCGACGTGTCGATCGTGCCCGCACGCGTCGACGCGCGGATCGCAGCGCAGGCGCGCGAGCTGGCTGCCAACATCGCGACCGCCCTCGATTACCGCGGCGTGCTTTGCGTCGAGCTGTTCGTGACCGACGATGAACGGTTGCTCGTCAACGAAATTGCACCGCGGCCGCACAACAGCGGCCATTACACGATCGACGCCTGCGTCACGTCGCAGTTCGAGCAGCAGGCGCGCGTCGTCGCCGCACTGCCGATGGGTGCGACCGACCAGCACACGCCCGCCGTGATGGTGAACCTGCTCGGCGACATCTGGTTCGACGGCACCGATGCGAAGGCGCGCGAACCCGACTGGACGCGCGTCCTGGCGCATGACAGGGCCAAGCTGCATCTGTACGGCAAGCGCGAGCCGCGGCGGCGCCGAAAGATGGGCCACGTCACGTGCCTCGGCGCCTCACAGGATGAAGCGCTCGCGACGGCACGCGCGATCAAGCACGAACTCGGCATTCCCGGGCACGCCGACGCGGCGTTGCGCGGATCGGCCGCGTCAGCACGATGAGCGACGCGCCACTTGCCGGCGTGCGGGTGCTCGATCTGACGCGGCTGTTGCCGGGCCCGATGTGCACGCTCTACCTGGCGGACCTGGGTGCCGACGTCGTGAAGGTCGAGCACACGCAGGCTGGCGACTACGCGCGCTCGCTGGCGCTTACGCCCGGCAAGCCGCGACGCGGCGCGACGGCGTGGTATCGCGCACTCAATCGCAACAAGCGCTCGCTCGCGATCGATCTCAAGTCAGTATCGGGACGCGCCGCCTTCATGGCGCTCGCCGCGCGCGCCGATGTCATCGTTGAAGGCTTTCGACCCGGCGTCGTCGCAGCGCTCGGCGTCGATTACGAGCGCGTACGCGCCGTCAACCCGCGGGTCGTCTATTGCGCGTTGTCCGGGCACGGGCAGACGGGGCCGCGGCGCCTCGCCGCGGGCCACGACATCAATTACCTCGGGTACGCGGGTGCACTGCACTACAGCGGCGAGCGCGCACGCCCGCCCGCGCTTGCCAATCTGCAGATTGCCGATCTGCTGGGCGGCGCTGCCACCGCGGCGATCGGCATTCTCGGGTCGCTGCTCGGCGCGCAACGCTCGGGGCAGGGTCGGTTCGTCGACGTCGCGATGACCGATGCGGTGCTCGCGCATCAGATGTTCCTGCTCGGCGCGCTCGAAGACACGGGCGCCGTCCCGCCGCGCGGTGAAGACCTGCTGACCGGAGGCGTACCTTGCTACGGCGTGTACGCGACGAGCGACGGCCGCCATCTCGCCGTCGGTGCGCTCGAGGCGAAATTCTGGCGCGCCCTGTGCGAAGCGGTCGGCCGCCCGGATCTCGTGCCGTTGCAGTTCGCGACCGGTGCGCAGGGCGAAGAAACGCGTGCGGCACTCGAGCGCATCTTCGAAGGGGCGACACTGGCGCAGTGGCGACAGCGGCTCGAAGGCGTCGATTGCTGCGTCACACCGGTGCTGACGTTCGACGAGGCGCTCGCCGACGCGCAATTTGCCGCGCGCGCGATGATTCGCACGCGCCCCGACGGCGCGCGGCAGTTCGCGCCGCCATTTGCGCTGACACCGCCGGCGTTCGAGGTGACGCGCGATGCACCCGCACACGGCCAGCACTCCCGCGACGTGTTGCGCGAAGCGGGCCTCGACGACGCCGCGATCGCCGCGCTGATCGCCGAAGGGGCTGTCAGGAGCGCTTCGTAGCGGGGCGCACCGCATGCCTTACCGCGGCTGCGCGAAGCTGCTGGACGCGCGCGTACTCGG
>JAICVH010000713.1 GCA_025935435.1 Burkholderiales bacterium | reverse complement strand
CTTGCCGGCGACGAACCAAGGTGCCGACTCGCCACCGCGAGTCCCTCCGATCCCAAGACCCTGGCGCTGGCCGATCGGGTAATACGCGAGTCCTTCGTGCCGACCGACCGTCGTACCTTCCGGCGTGATCATCGGTCCCGGCACCCGCGGTAGATAGCGCGCAAGGAAATCCCGAAACGGACGCTCGCCGATAAAGCAGATGCCGGTCGAGTCGCGCTTGCCGTACGTGGGAATGCCCTCGCGCTGCGCGATCTTGCGCACGTCGCGCTTCATCATCGCGCCGAGCGGAAACAATACCGGCGCAAGCTGCTCCTGCGTCAGGCGATGCAGGAAATACGTCTGATCCTTCGATGCATCGACCGCCTTCAACAGCTCCGACGAACCAGACACCGACCGCCGTACGCGTGCGTAATGGCCCGTCGCAATCCAGTCGGCGCCGAGCGACAGCGCATGGTCCAGAAACGCGCGGAACTTGATTTCGCTGTTGCACAGCACGTCCGGGTTCGGCGTGCGCCCCGCCTCGTAATCGCGGAGGAACAGGGTGAACACGCGCTGCCGGTACTCGGCCGCGAAATTGACCGCCTCGAGCTCGATGCCGATCACGTCGGCGACGGCCGCCGCATCGACGAGATCCTCACGCGACGTGCAGTATTCGTCGGTGTCGTCGTCCTCCCAGTTCTTCATGAACAGGCCGACGACGTCGTAGCCCTGCTGCTTGAGCAGCCACGCGGCGACCGACGAGTCGACGCCACCGGACATCCCGACGACGACGCGCTCGCGGCGGGACATCAGAGGTTGGCGATGAGACCGAGCGGCCAGCGCTTGCCGGCGCGGTAGTCGTCGATCGACCGCAGGACCAGCGGGCTGCGATGTCGATCGAGCCGCGCAGTCACATCCTCGTACGTCAGCCACAGCGCCCGCACGATGCCGGTGTCGAGCGGACGATCGGGCTCGTGCTCACGCGCGGCCGCGGCGAACGTGAAACGCACGAACGTGGAGCCGTTCGTGGCCGCCTTCCATTGATAGACGCCGACGAGCGCGGTCGGATCGACGCGCCACGCCGCTTCCTCGAGCGTTTCCCGGGCGGCCGCCGAGACGATCGATTCGCCTGACTCGACGTGGCCCGCGGGCTGGTTGAGCCGCAGACCGTTGCGGGTCTTTTCTTCGATCAGGAGAAATCGGCCGTCGCGTTCGACGACGGTGGCGACCGTAAGGGTCGGGCGTTTCACTTCTGTCATGGACCGCCGGCGCGGTTCGCCGCGCGTTGCAGGGGACGAATGATAGCCGCTGCAATATGCGCGCCCGCGTCCTCGCTAATCCCGACTTGTGCCTCCGACTGCGAAGTCCGGACGAAAAAAAGGCAGGGCACTCGGGCCCTGCCTCGATGAACCGAACGATCGGTTACTTCTTCGGCGCGTCCTTGGCCTTGTCGGACTTCATCGCGTCCGACTTCATTGCGTTGGCGGATGGCGTGGCCGGCGTGGCCGGTGTCGCGGCGGTAGCCGGGGTGGCAGGCGTCGCGGGGCTCGTTGCCGTCGCCGGAGTAGCCGGCGTCGCCGGCGTGGCGGGTGTCGCGGGCGTTGCCTTCATCGCGGACGTGTCCTTGGCAGCCTTCTTCGTGGCCGTCGTCTTCTTGGTGGCCGCCTTCTTGGTGGATTTCTTCATGCCGTCGTGCTTCATCGAATCATCCGACTTCATCGCGGGAGCGGGAGTCGCGGGTGCG
>JAICVH010000529.1 GCA_025935435.1 Burkholderiales bacterium | reverse complement strand
CGAGTGGCACCGGCCCGAGGCTCGACGCATTGTTGATCAGCACGTCGAGTCCGCCTCGCCATGCCAGGACCTGCAACGCGATCCGGTGAATCGCCTGTTGGTCAGCGACATCGGCCGTGATGCCGAGCGAGCCCGGCTCGCGCCTACTGACCTCCTCGACGCGATGCGCGGTGCGCGCAACGAATGCAACCTGTGCGCCCTCGGCTCGAAGCGTATGCACGAGCGCACGTCCGAGTCCGGACGTTCCACCCGTGACGAGTGCGCGCAGACCGTGCAAATTCGTTTCCGTTCTCTGGTTTGCGGCCATCGCTTGACCCTCTGCTCGTCGATGTGCCGATAATAGGTATGCGAACCCTCGTCCCCCAGCGCACTGTCCACTCGGCTGGCGGATAGTCGCGAAAATGGACTCGCCCGATCGGGTCGCCGCGAATCTCGCGCGAAATCTCGCGAGCCTGCGGCATTCACGCGCACTGACGCAGCAGGCGCTCGCAAGGGCCGCTGCCGTCCCGCGCTCGACGATCGCCAATCTGGAATCGGGTGTCGGAAACCCGTCGCTGATCGTGCTCGTCAAGGTGGCGAACGCGCTTGCCGTGCCGATCGACGAACTGACGGCGCCCGCGCGTGCAAAGGTCAGACGCTGGCGTGGCGGTGACGTCGCGACGCAATCACGCGGGCGCGGCGTGACGATTCGTGCGCTGGTGCCCGAGCCGGTGCCCGAGGAGCTGCTGACGTTGATGGACTTCGCGCCAGGCGCGTCGATGCGTGGTACACCGCATCTGCCGGGCACGCGCGAATTCTTCACCTGCCTGACCGGGCGCGTGGCGATCTACGTCGTTGGCGAACGCCACGATCTCGACGCCGGCGATGTGCTCGGTTTCCCGGGCAACGTCGCGCACTCGTATCAAAATGCCGATCCGCAGCGCCCGGCGCGCGGCGTCTCCGTCGTCGTGCTGGCGAAAGCCGGCGTGTAGGCGAGCTACCGCGGTAGCGACTGTCCCGTCACGGCGCGTCGTATCTCGCGCAGTTTCGCCTTGACGTGCGCCTCGTTGACGGGGCCGATGCGCATCAGGATCTTCTGGCCGGCCGATCGGCCTTCGAGCGACGGATCGGCGAATTCATAGAGCACTTTCGGTTGAGCGAGCGCGACCGGCGCCGGCACGTCGGGGGTCGCGAGCAGATGATCGATTACCTCGACCAGCCGGTCGTTGAAATAGCCGTTCGGATAGCCGAGATCCTCGTACGATTTCTGGAACAGCGGATACCAGCGGACATACGTCTGTACGAGTTTCTGCGTATCCGCCATGTCCATGACCCGGAGGTACGTCGCATAGCGGGCTGCATTGTCGGCGCGAAGCAGGATGCGACCGTCGGACGACGCGGTTTCGAGGCTGCCGCCGATCGGCTTGACGACCATGCGCGACAGCGCGACCGTCTGGCGCGGCAGGTTGTCGATCGTCGCGACGAAACGGGGCACGATCTGCTCGAGGTAGAAAATGCGATCGAGCGGCGCGCCGCCGAACAATGCCGCGAGCACGTCCTGCAGCGGGGCGTCGCTGTCGGCGACCGCGGGCAACGGCGTCTGGTCGACGGCGCCGGCGGCGGCTTCGATCGGGTAGTGGGGCGTCGCGGGGGCCGCCGGCGTCGCGGCCGGTGCGGGCGCCGTTGCTACCGGCGGCGCAGGCTGCGATTCCGGGGCGTGAAAGCTGCGCCACGTCAGGAACGCGGCGAGCGCGACCGCAGCGGCCATCAACAGCGGCCACCCGAGGTTGCGTCGCCGCTTGCGTCGCGGATCGATCGGTCGTTCGAAGTCGGAATCGCGATCGAGTGCTTCGATGTGTTCCATGCGTATCTCCTGCACGATGTGGTGCGCCGTCACGGCTCGATTCAACTTTGCGCGTATCGGTTCGCGTCGGCAAGCATTTTCAACGCATCGTCACGCGTGAGCGAGTTTTTCTCCGTGTTCGCGCGTTGCATGGAAGCCGACCTTCGGCCAGCGTTCCATCGTCACCTGCAGGTTGTATTTGTTGGTCGCGAGAAACACCGGATTGCCGTCGACGTCGCTCGCGAGCGCCGCCGCCTGCTCGCGCTCGAAGTTGCGGCGCGTCGTCTCGTCGGGGAACGTGAGCCAGCGCGCCGTCGAGATGTTCGCCGTCTCGTAGATTGCATCGACGTTGTACTCGCTGGCGAGCCGCTGCGCGACGATCTCGAACTGCAGCGGGCCCACGGCGCCGAGCAGCAGCGTGTTCGTGTGCGACGACGCGAACACCTGAATCGCGCCTTCCTCGCCAAGTTCCTGCAGCCCCCTCGCGAGCGGCTTTGCGCGGAACGGATCGCGCGGGCGCGCGACGCGGAACAACTCGGGCGCGAAATACGGAATGCCGCGAAATGTCAACGCCTCGCCCTCGCTCAGCGTGTCGCCGATCTGCAACTGCCCGTGGTTGTGGATGCCGATGATGTCGCCGGCCACGGCATCGTCGCTTGCCACGCGCTCGTTCGCCATGAACGTCAACGCATTGGCGAGCTTCATGTCGCGCCCGGTGCGCAGGTGCTTCACCTTCATCGCCGGCTGATAGCGCCCCGAACACACGCGCAAGAACGCGATCCGGTCGCGATGGCGCGGATCCATGTTCGCCTGGATCTTGAACACGAAACCGCTGAAGGATCGCTCGGCGGGTTCAACGACGCGCGTCGT
>JAICVH010000282.1 GCA_025935435.1 Burkholderiales bacterium | reverse complement strand
GCTGCGGCGACTCGGCGATGACGAGCAACGCCATCTTCGCGTGCTGATAGCCGCAGAACTCCGCGCACTGCCCACGGAACAGGCCGGGCGCGTCCGCGCGAAATGCAATGGTCGCGGTACGGCCGGGAATCAGGTCCTTCTTGCCGTGCAGCTTCGGCACCCAGAAACTGTGGATCACGTCGCTCGCTTCAAGCGACATCACGATCGGCCGGCCGACCGGAATGTGCAACTCGTTGGCCGTCGTGAAGACGTTCGCGGGTTGCGGATCGTCGTACGTCGCCTCCCACCACCATTGATGGCCGGTCAGGCGGATATGCACGGCGTCGGCGAGCGGCAATTGCGCGAGCGCGCGATCGGTGACAACCGTCGCGCCGAACAACAGCAATAACAACGCGACCGACGCGGCGATCGCAGCGCCCACCGTGCGGCGCACCGTACGTTCGTCGCGCGCCAACGCCTCGACGTCCGCGCGCGTGTCGACATCGCCACGCGGTGCGCGATGCAGTGCGAGCAGCAACGCGACGATCACGCCGGCGAACACGAGCGTGCAGACGCCGAGCATCAACAGCCACAGGACATGGATGTGCCCCGCCTGCGGCCCGGCCGGTTGCAGCACCTCCATCATTGCGAGCGCTCCGACGACGACGCGGGCGCCGCTGAAACCGGGTGCCCGGGGCTCATGCGGTTCTCGCTCGGCTTCGCCTGGATTTCGTCGTTGCGGCTCGTTGCAGCGTCCTGCGGCACGAGGCCGCTCATCGAGCGCACGTACGCGACGAGCTGCCACACCTGTTCGTCGGGAATGTGGCCGCCGAACGACGGCATGCCGTTCGGACGGCCCTCGACGATCGTCGCGTAGATGTTGGCCGGGTCGCTGCCGTACACCCAGACGTCGTCCATCAGCGCCGGGCCCTTGTCGCCGCCGCCGTTGGCGTGACAGCCGCTGCAGTTGTACCAGGTGAACAGTCGCTTGCCTTCGCTCAGCGAGCGCGCGTTGACTTCGTAATGGGGTGCAACCGTCTGATGCGGATTCGTGACCGTCGGCTGTAGTTCGCTCATCCGTATCGGCGGCGGCGAGATTGCCGCCCCAACCGGAGCGTCGAAGCGACGCGATTCGCGCTGACAACCTCCGGCCAGCACCAGTGCAGCGACTCCGATGAGCGCAAGCTTCCGGTTCATGGCCGTCCGCCAAGCGCCATGTCGTCGCCGGCGCGCACGACCGCGTATTCGCGCAGCACCGCGTCGATTTGCGGGCGCAGGCGAACGAGGGAAGCATCCAGCTCGCGCTGAAGCGGCGCGTCGTTCGGCCGCACGGCCATTGAGATTGCGAACGCGAATTCCGGATCACGCTCGTTCGGCGCGAGCGCCACGAGCGACATCGGCACGTGCTGTCTCGCGACGAAGTAACCGGCCTGTGGCGACCACACGACGCCGACGTCGAGTTCGTCGTTCGCAAGTGCCGTGATCATGCGCAGCGCCGCCGGCCGGTCGCCGATCACTGGAAACCCCACGACGTTATCGAAGATGCCGCGGCGTGCGAGCGCGCGTCCAGGCGGCGTCGGTATCGCGTCAATGCCCACGAGCGGCACGCCGATACGCAGCGTTCGCAGGCGCGGGTCGTCGAGATTGCTGAGACCCGGCACGCGATCGGCGCGAAAGACGAGCGCATACGTGCCGCGGTAATACGGTGCGGTCGTCAGCACATTCGGCTGCGACACGGGAACACCCGGGATGACGTCGCAGTGACCGTCGAGCAGCGTCTTGCGCGTGAACCCGCGCCATTGCGGCAGCCAGTAGTACGAAAGCGTTGCGCCCAGGTCCGCGGCGACCAGGTGTGCAATCCGGTTCTCGAAGCCGCTCTCGCTCGTGTCGGAATACGGCAGGTTGTCGGGATCCGCGCACACGCGCAGTTCGCGCGCATCGGCGCCCGCGAACGTCAGCGCCGCCAGCGCGCACACGAGCGCGCGCGCGAATGCATCACGGCAGCGAGAACACATACAACGCCCCACCCTTCTGCGTTTTTTGCTTGAGATCCGGCAGCACGTTCGCGAAACCGGTTGCCGCCGTCTGGTCGCGCGTGTCGATGTCGTTGGCGACGACGGTGCCGGCCCACCCGCCAACGCCTGACAACACGGCGATGTACTGCTTGCCGTCGGGGCCCCGATACGACGTCGGTTGGCCGACGATCCCGGAGCCGGTCTTGAACTGCCAAAGCAGCTTTCCGGTCTTCGCGTCCACGGCCTTGAACCAGCCGTCCATCGCGCCGTAGAAGACGACGTCACCCGCCGTCGCGAGCGCACCGCTCCAGACGGGCAGGTCCTCGTCGATCGTCCACGCGGCCTTCGCCGCGGCGGGATCCCACGCGGTCACGCGACCGCGCTTGCCGCCCGGTCCGGGTTTCATCTTCAGCGTTGCGCCAACATAGGGCGTGCCGGCGATGTAACTGGTCTGCGCGGTTTCGGCGTCCTGGCAGAGGTTCTGGTGCGGAATGTAGACAAGACGCGTGCGCGGTGAATATGCCGCGGGTTGCCAATCCTTCGCGCCGGGTGACGCCGGACAGATGTCGCGCACCGTGCGTCCAGGCTGCGGATCCTTGTCGGGCGCGTAGCGCAACCGTCCGGTTTGCAGATCGACGCCGGTCGACGTGGTGATCGGTGCAAAGGGCGTCGCCGACAGCACTTCACCGCGTTCGCGATCGATGACGTAGACGTAGCCGTTGCGGTCCGGGTGGACGATCACACGCCGCGGCGATCCGCCGATCGCGACATCGATGAGGATGTTCTCGTTGACGCCGTCGTAGTCGTGCAAATCGTGCGGGCTCAGTTGGTAGAACCAGCGTGCCTCGCCGCTTGCCGGATCGCGCGCAAAGAGGCCCGACGTCCACTTGTTGTCGCCGGGCCGCTGCGTCGGGTTCCACGGGCCCGGATTCGCGGTGCCATAGAAAAGGAGATCGAGCGTCGGGTCGTACGAGATGAAGCCCCACACGGTGCCGCCGCCGATCTTCCACGCCTCGCCGGGCCACGTGCTGGTGCCGAGGTCCTTGCCGCGATCGCTCGGATAGAACGGACGAAACGAAGGACCGATCAGCACATCGCTGTCCGGGCCCGTGCTGTATGCACGCCACACCATCCGGCCCGTGTTCGCATCGAGCGCCGTCAACCAACCGCGCACACCGTATTCGCCGCCGCTGTTGCCGACCAGCACCCGGTCTTTGACGATCAGCGGCGCCATCGTCATCGTCTCGCCGTGCCGGATGTCGCCCAGGCGCGCGCGCCAAAGTTCCGTGCCGGTGCGCGCATCGAGCGCGAACGTCTGGTTGTCGAGCGCATTGAAGAACAGGCGGCCGTTCGACCAGACCGCGCCGCGGTTGACGAGGTCGCAGCACGCAACCCCTTGCGCCGACGACACGGGATTCGGGGAAAACTTCCACTTCACCGGCGCGCCCGGCTGCGTCAGGTCGAGCGCATAGACGAGATTCGGATAGGGCGTGACGATGAACAGCGTATTGTCGGCGACGATCGGCGCCGCCTCGTGACCGCGCAAGACGCCGGTTGAAAACGTCCACGCGAGCTTCAGCGTGCCGACGTTGCTTGCGTTGATCTGTTCCAGCGGACTGAAACGCGTGTTCGCGTAGTCCCGCGCCGGCATCGTCCAGTTACCCGCGTCGGGTGTCTCCTGTGCAGCACCGACCGCGGTCACCGTGAACAGCCCGATCGCAAGCAGCACGCGCAACGCCATCGTCGACTCCTTGTTTACCGACGCGGCGCAAAGAGCGTACCAAGACATTTAGAGCGATGAATCATCGGGTTGGCGATCAGCCTCCCGGTCACGTTGCTTCCGTCCTTGCAACGGACGGAATTTTTTTCCTACTTGCCGATGCAAAACCGCGCAAAGATTTCGCCGAGCAAATCGTCGGCCGTGAATTCGCCGGTGATCGAAGCAAATGCCTGCTGCGCGAGGCGCAGCTCCTCGGCGAATAATTCCAGCGGCGGCGGCACGACGGCGGCGTGCGCGGCGGCCGCGGCAAGATGTGCAGACGCATCGTCCAACGCGATCAGGTGCCGCGCGCGTGCAAGGAATGCATCCTCCGTCGCGTGGCCAACGCCTGCGATGCGTTGCACCTCGGATTCGAGCAAACCGACGCCCTCGCCGGTCAGCGCGCAAAGCCATACGTCAACCGGCGCACCGGCGGGACGCTCGACGTGCGGCGGTACCTGCGCAAGATCGCATTTGTTGTGCACGACGATGCGCGGCAGCCCGGGCGGCAGCGCCCGCATCGGATACGCGATACGCGAACGCTCGATCGCGTCGGCATCCTGGCGCTGCGCGGCCGCTGCAACG
>JAICVH010000273.1 GCA_025935435.1 Burkholderiales bacterium | reverse complement strand
CTTGTTCTCGCGGATCAGGTTGCGGATCGCCGGCGTGCCGATCATGATTTCGTGCGCGGCGATGCGACCCTGACCGTCCTTGGTCTTCAACAGCGTCTGCGAGATCACGGCGACGAGCGATTCGGACAGCATCGCGCGCACCATGTCCTTTTCCGCCGCCGGGAACACGTCGATGATGCGATCGACAGTCTTGGCTGCCGAACTCGTGTGCAGCGTCGCGAACACGAGGTGCCCCGTTTCCGCGGCCGTCATCGCCAGGCGAATCGTTTCCAGGTCGCGCATTTCGCCGACCAGGATGTAATCGGGGTCCTCGCGCAGTGCGGCGCGGAGCGCGTTCGGGAACGACAGCGTGTGAGGCCCGAGCTCGCGCTGATTGATCAGGCACTTCTTCGATTCATGCAGGAACTCGACCGGATCCTCGATCGTGAGAATGTGGCCGAATTCGTTTTCGTTGACGTGATCGACCATTGCCGCAAGCGTCGTCGACTTCCCCGAGCCGGTCGGGCCGGTGACGAGGATCAGGCCGCGTGGACGGTCGGTCAGGTCGGCGAACACCTTCGGCGCGTTCAGCTCCTCGAGCGACAGCACCTTCGACGGAATGGTCCGGAACGCGGCCGCCGCGCCCCGCTGCTGGTTGAACGCGTTGACGCGGAAGCGTGCGAGGTTGGGAACCGCGAAACTGAAGTCGCATTCGAGGAATTCCTCGTACATCTTCCGCTGCGAGTCGCTCATGATGTCGTACACCATGGCGTGCACGTCCTCGTGCTCCATCGGCGGCAGGTTGATGCGCCGGATGTCGCCGTGGACGCGGATCAGCGGCGGCAGGCCTGCGGACAGGTGCAGGTCCGACGCCTTGTTCTTGACCGCGAATGCGAGGAGTTCGGTGATATCCATGCGCTACCCGTGAATGCGCGCGGCGGGAATCCGTCCGCAACGTGGACTTCGGCGACGAGCGCCACAGAGCGGCGCGCGCGACGATGCGAGACGCTCGCGCACCGAAAGGCCGGCTGCCCGCCAAATGGCGGCATTTCCTGTAGTTTCAGGCTGCGGGACGGGCATCGTGCGCGGTCGATCGCTTGGCAAACGGACTGTAGTATGCAATGGACGTGCCAAACGCGGGTGCTTTAATGCCGATCGATTATGGTCCGATACGAGAAAGCGTGGCAAGTCGCGCGCCAGCGCATCGCGGATGCCGCCCGCGCGGGCGGGCGGGCACCCGAGTCGGTGCGCCTGCTGGCGGTATCGAAGACTTTCCCCGCAGCGGCGATTCGACGTTTGCACGCGCTCGGCCAGCGGGCGTTCGGCGAGAATTACGTCCAGGAAGCGCGCAGCAAGCGCAACGAACTCGCGGACCTCGACATCGAATGGCACCTGATCGGACCGCTGCAATCGAACAAGGCACGCGTCGCGGCCGCGACGTTCGACTGGGTCGAATCGATCGATCGCGCGGAGATCGCCGAGCGCCTGTCCGCGGCGCGCACCGGCGTGGCACCGCTCGACGTGCTGATCCAGGTGAATGCGAGCGGCGAGGCGACCAAGAGCGGCGTGTCGCCCACCGGGGCGGTCGCGCTGGCGCGGCAGGTGAGCACGCTGCCGAATGTCCGCCTTCGCGGCATCATGGGCATCCCCGAGGCAACCGACGACGCGTCGGTGCTGCGCGCCCAGTTCCGTCAGCTCAGGCAATGCTTCGACGCGTGCATCGATGCCGGCTTGTCGATCGATACGCTTTCGATGGGCATGTCGGCCGACCTCGAACTGGCGATTGCCGAAGGCGCGACCGAGGTGCGGGTCGGCACTGCCATCTTCGGTGCACGCGACAGCGCGAAGGGATGAGTGCAGCGTGGTGACGACGTTCATCGGTGGCGGCAACATGGCGTCCGCGATCATCGGCGGACTGGTCGCGCGCGGCACGCGCACTGCGGACCTTTGCGTCGTCGAACCTCTTGCCGCGCAGCGCGAACGGCTGGCCGCCCGGTTCCCCGGACTCGGCCTGCACGCGGCGGTCGTGCCGGAGGCGGTCGACGGCGCCGACACCGTCGTACTGGCCGTCAAACCGCAGCAGATGCGCGACGCCGCGCGTCAGCTATCGCCGTTCATCGGCGCCGTGCCGCGCGTGTTGACGATCGCAGCCGGAATTCGAACCGGAGACCTGGCCGGCTGGCTCGGTGACTACCGCCGGATCGTGCGCGCGATGCCGAATACGCCCGCGCTGATCGGCGCGGGCATCGCCGCGTTGTATGCGACACCCGAGGCACGCGGCGCGGCCGCGCCGGCCGCGGCGATCCTCGAGGCGTGCGGCGAGATCATCTGGGTCGACGATGAAGCCGATCTCGATGCGGTGACCGGTGTATCGGGCAGCGGGCCCGCCTACGTGTTCTACTTCCTCGAGGCGCTGGAACGTGCGGCGCGGGAGCTCGGCCTGGCATCTGGAGATGCGCGCAAGCTCGCCTATGCCACGTTCGCGGGCAGCGTCGCGCTCGCGCAGCATAGCGACGATCCGCCGGCGGTCCTGCGCGCGAATGTCACATCCAAAGGCGGGACGACCGCGCGCGCGCTCGACGTGCTCGAAGCGGCCGGCGCCGGCGATTTATTCGTGCGCGCGGTGAAAGCGGCCGCGATGCGGGCCCGCGAGCTCGGCGACGAGATGGCGCGCTGATCCTCGGTTACGTACCCGTTCGGCATGCTCGCGACCGCGCTTGGCTTTCTGATCGACGTCGTCTTCGGCCTGATGACGTACACGCTCCTGCTCCGGCTCGTCATGCAGATGATGCGAGCGCCGTTTCGCAACCCACTCGGGCAGGCGGTGATCGCGTTGACCGACTGGATCGTCAAGCCGTTGCGCAGACTGCTGCCGGGATTGCGCGGCATCGACTGGGCCTCGGTCATTGCTGCCTATCTGTCGCAGTTCCTGTGGCTGCTGGCGCTCTACTTTGCGTTCGGTCGCGGGTTCGCGTTGTTCGGCCCGGGATTGCCGTTCCTCGCGATCGCGGCGCTGATCGCGCTCGTCAAGGCGCTGTTGTGGCTGACGATCATCGTCGTGTTCGCGCAGGCGATCCTGTCATGGGTCGCGCCCGACGGACCGCTGGCAGGCGTGCTCAATGCGCTGACGTTTCCGCTGCTGCGGCCGGTGCGCCGCATCGTCCCGCCGATCGGAGGGACGCTCGATCTTTCACCGCTGATCGTGATCGTCGTCGCACAGCTCGTGCTGATCACGCTCGTGCCGTGGCTCGAGTCCACGTTGACCAAAGCCTTTCTATGAGACCCGTCCGCAGACGCGACGCGATTGCAGTGCTCGGCAGTGCGCTCGCCGCATTGGCTGTGCCCGCCCGGGCCCAAACGGCCGGCGGACGTCGAAAGCGCGTTGGCATCCTGATGGGTTACACGCAGAGCGATCAAGAGGCGCACGTCCGTGTCGATGCATTCCTCGACGGCATGCGACGCGCGGGATGGGTCGACGGCAAGACGATGCAGATGGAAACGCACTGGGCGGGGAACGTCCCCGCGACGATTCGCGAGCATGCGGCCGCGCTGGTGCGTTCACAGCCTGACGTGATCCTGGCGAGCACGACGCCGGTCGTGCGGGCGTTGCTTCAGGAAACGCAGACGATCCCGATCGTCTTCTTGTCGGTGAGCGATCCCGTCGGCGATCGCTTTGTCGGCAGCCTGGCGCGTCCGGGCGGTAATGCGACCGGTTTCACGAACCTGACGGCCTCTCTCGGTGGTAAATGGGTCGAGCTGCTGAAGGAGATGAACGCTTCGCTCGTGAAAGTGGCCGCGCTCTTCAACCCCGATGTCGCTGCCAACAAAGGCGCGTACTACTACCGGCCGTTTCAGGCGGCCGCAGATACGCTCGGCATGGCCGCCATGTCGCTCGCCGTGCACAGCGATGCCGAGCTGGAAGCCGCGATCGCGAGCCTCGCAAGCGAAACAGCGCGCGTCGGGCTCGTGGTGATGCCGGACGCGTTCACCGTCGGCAAGCGCGCGAAGATCATTGCGCTCGCCGCGCAATACAAGATCACGGCCATCTATCCGTATGCGTACTTTGCCGTCGAAGGCGGTTTGATGGCATACGGCGTCGACCTCGTCGACCAGTATCGGGTCGCGGTTTCCTACGTTGACCGCATACTCGACGGAGAGCCGGCCGGTGCGCTGCCTGTGCAGGCACCGACGCGCTTCGAGCTCGTCGTCAATCTCGGCGCGGCGAAGGCGCTGGGTCTCGCGCTGCCCGCGTCGTTGCAATTGCGCGCCGACAAGCTCATTGCCTGAGCCCTCCACGCGTTTCGCTTCCAGTGAGAAGAGCGAGGCGCTCGCGCTTGCGCGCAGCTCGCGCATCCCTACTGTGCGGCCGCGACGCTGTTTGCGAGCCGCACGAAATCCGTGATCGACAGCGTTTCGCCGCGCACCGACGGATCGACGTCCGCGCTGCGAAGCGCTGCCTCATCCGCAAACGCTGCGAGCGCGTTGCGCAGCGTCT
>JAICVH010000288.1 GCA_025935435.1 Burkholderiales bacterium | reverse complement strand
TTGCCCGGTCGCGCAGGTCGCCGCCGAGACTGTGGCGGCGACGAGCGCAACGCGTGCGAGGCGAGTGTGCAACGCTACTTGGCTGCCGGCTGCTGGAACGTCGCGCGGGAGAATTCATCGAGCGACAGCATGCCGTCGTGGTTCAGATCGAGCTGGTCGAAGATCTTTTTCGCCGGGCTGTCTGCTGTATTCGCCGCCGGAGTCGCCGTATTGGTCGTCTGCGCCGGGTCTGCGCCGCGAGGCGCCATCGTCGTGTCCGCTCCGCTCGTCGGTGTAGCTGACGGTTGGGAGGACGATGGTGTCGCTGACGACGTCGATGGCGTGCCGGTCGTGGTCGCTTGGCTGCCGGCAGACGATGCGCCGGTCGGTGCGTTGTCGGCTGCGATCGCCACCGCCGCCGTCATGCCGATTGTCGACACGATCAAGCCGGATACCAATCTGCTTTTCAGTCGAAGAATCATCGAAGGCTCCTCGTATGTAGGGCAGCATGGAGCTGCGTTTGAACACGAACAGCGATGCAAGGAGCACGCCCGCACTAACGTCCTGATTTGCTGTCTGCTCGTTCGACGCGTCGGCGATGGCTGCGCATCGTCGATGTAACGACGCCCGCGCTGTCAGCCAAACGCGGGCACCGCTTCGCGAATGGGACCGACTCCGGCGAGCGTCCTTTCCTTCCGGCGGCGGTTCCGCGACAATGCTGCGCGACGCCAATCAAGGAGACGACCGAATGTCAAAGCGCAGCTTCTGTTCAGCGCTGATCGTATGCCTGCTCGTGTCGGGCTGCGCCTTCATGCACCCGCGCGTGCAGAAAGTGGCGAAGAAACTCGACTGCGATGGCACGCGGGAGTGCACGATTCCGGTGACGGTCGATTGCGTCCGCTATTTCGAGTGCGATCTTTCCGTCGAGTACGACGTGGTGGTGGTGACCGGCACCCGCAACAAGCAGGTCGACCTTCGATGGAAGCTGAGCGGCGAGAAGCTGGCGGAGTTCGCGAGCAACGGCATCGCGATCGACAATGCATCGTTCGTGTGCAAGCCGGAAGGCAAGGACGCCTTCGTGTGTAGCGACCGGCACCCGGATTTCGGTGTCTTCAAGTACGCGATCAACGTGAACGTCAAGGACAGCCCGTTCGGACCGCGCGGCGTGCAGTCGCTCGATCCATGGATCGTCAATTACTGAGCCACACGCGCAGTTCGGCGATCGCGTCGTCGTAGGCGAGCGCGCGCCCCGCGGCGTCTTCAGCGGCGAATGCCTCGGCGCCGAGCTGTTCGCGGGCGGCCGAGATGAGCGGCGCGAGAAAGGCCTCGTCGGCCGGGTCACGATGCAGGCCCGTCTCCGCGATCTGGGCCTCGGTGGCACCGAAAAAGCGCGCCGCGTGCGTCCACTCTCCACACGCGGCCGCGAGGCCCGCCGACACTTCGAGCAGTCCTTGCGCCGCGGTTCTAAGTCCCGAATCTTCAACGATTCCGAGCACTTCTACGAGCAGATCGCGTGCGCGGTCGTTCGACCCGCGGGCGATCGCGACCATCGCGAGGTTCAGCAGGCTGACAGCGAGGATGTCGGCGTTGCCGGTGCTGCGCCCGATCGCCAGCACGCGCGCATAAAGAGGATCGGCGGTCGCCAGGTCGCCTTCGCTGCGCGCGGTCTGTGCAAGCGCGTTGAGTGCCCCGGCAATTTCCCGCGGTGTACCGATCCGCTCGGCGAGTTCCAGTCCCTCCTGCAGGTGTTGGCGTGCAGCGGCCACGTCGCCGCGCCCGAGCTTTGCGAGTGCCAGCGGCTGCATGACCGCCGAGATGCGCACGCTGTCGTTCAGGCTGCGCGCGAGTGCGAGGCATTGCTCGAGATCGTCCAGCGCTTCGTCGTAGCGACCCATGTACGAGCCGAGCTGACCCGCATCGAGCAGTGCATCGCAACGCAGCGCGTTCGACCGTTGGGCGGACGCACATGCGAGCGCTTCGCGGGTGATTCGATAGCCGAGCCGCGGCAGGCCGCGAAAGATCCAGTAGCGGCGCAATGCCGAAACGAGGCGCAGTCCGTGTTCGCTCGCGAGATCGGCTTCGCACGACCATGCATGCGCGGCGAGAAGGTTCTCGCGTTCGGCATCGAGTCGCGCGAGCCACTGCGCCTGGTCCGGTCCCACGATCTCGGGACGCGCGCGTTCGGCAAACGCCAGATAGAACTCGAGGTGCCGTGTGCGCCGCGCACGCGTCTCGCCTGCCGCGTCCAACTTCTCGAACGCGTACTGGCGAACGGTTTCGAGCAACCGATAATGCTCGCCGGCGGCTTCGCGGTCGACGAGCGACTTCTCGACCAGCTGCGTCAGCGTGTCGACGACGTCATTGGCGGCGACGGGATCACCTTCGCCGATCGCTTCGGCGGCGTCCAGTGTGAAGCTGCCGGCGAACACCGCGAGACGGCGAAACAGCGCGGCCTCGGCCTCCGTCAGCAATTCGTGGCTCCAGTCGATCAGCGCGCGCAACGTCCGTTGTCGCGGCAAGCCCGTACGATCGCCGCCGGTGAGCAACCTGAAGCGGTCGTCGAGGCGCGACGCGATCGTATCGACGGGCATGGCCCGGACGCGCGCCGCGGCGAGCTCGAGCGCCAGCGGTATGCCATCGACGCGCCGGCAGATCGTCGCGATCGCAGTGGCGTTCGCGGCTGAAGGTGCGAACGACGGATAGACGGCGGCCGCACGATCGATGAAAAGGCGCGCAGCGTCCGATTGCAACAGTGCTGCCGGTGTGGGCCGTTGCGCGATGGACGGCAGCGCCAGGGCGGGCAGTGCGTAAAGCGTTTCGCCGCCGACGTGCAACGGTTCGCGGCTGGTCGCGAGGATGCGCAGCTGGGCACCCGCTTCGAGCAATTGTCGGGCGAGTCGCGCGCATGCGTCGATCAGGTGTTCGCAGTTGTCGAGAATGATCAGCAGACGTCGCTCGCGCACGTAGGAAGCGAGCGCCTCGGCAAGCGAACGGGCCGTGCTTTCGGTGACGCCCAGCACGGATGCGACAGCTTGCGGCACGAGCCGCGCATCGGACAGCGCCGCCAGTTCGACGAGCCACACGCCGTCTGGAAAATCATCGACGAGATTCGCGGCCACTTGCACGGACAGACGCGTCTTGCCGATGCCGCCGGTTCCGACGACGGTGACGAGCCGTGATTGCGCGATCGCCCGCGCGAGTTCATTGGCTTCGCGGTCGCGGCCGATGAACGACGTCATCTGCTGCGGCAGATTGTTCGGCGTCGCCTCGAGCGAACGCAGCGCGGGAAACGTCTGCGGCAGTGCGGGATCGACGACCTGGTAGACGTGCTCGGCTTGCGCGAGATCGCGCAGCCGCACGGCGCCAAGATCGCGCAGCGTCACGCCCGTGGGAAGCCGGTTGCGAACGAAATCGGCGGTCGCCTGCGACACGAGAATCTGGCCGCCATGCGCAGCCGACATGATGCGCGCTGCGCGATTGACCGCGCTGCCGAAGAAATCGCCGTCACGGTTTTCGACAACGCCCAGGTGAACGCCACAGCGGATGCGCAACGGGACGTCGGGCGTGGCTGCAACCTCGGCCAGCGCGTGCGAGAACGCCAGCGCCGCCCGAATCGCATCCAGCGGGTCATGAAATGCCGCGTGAATGCCGTCACCGGTGGTTTTCACGACGGTGCCGCTTGCGGCCGCCACCGCTTCGCGTGCAAGGCTGTCGTGGCGCGCAAGCGCTGCCTGCATGCGCTCGGGTTGCTGCTCCCACAGCCGCGTGCTGCCCTCGATGTCGGTAAAGAGGAACGTCGTGACGGAAGAGCGTTCTTCCACGACCGTGCAGGGCTCCCGCGATGACCGGCACTACTCTACGTGAGCGGCGCTGTCGCGGCCAGCGGCGTATCATCCCGGCCGACACAGCGTCCACGGCGCCCGTAGCTCAATTGGATAGAGCACCGGCCTTCTAAGCCGGCGGTTACAGGTTCGAGTCCTGTCGGGCGTGCCAGGGTCGGCTGCCGACGCGCCGGTCCGCCTTCGGGCTCCCCGATTACAATGTCCGCACCGGGTATTGGCGCTATCACGCCGATCATTCCAAATACCGCCCGGACTGCGATCGATCTCCTGGAGGAACGCTCATGAAACGGATCACCCCGGCCGCCATGTTCGCGGCATTCACGCTCGCCGCGTTCAGTGGCTCGCTCGTCGCGGCACCCGTCGTATTGCGCGCATCGCACCAATTTCCCGGTGGCAAGGGCGATGTCCGCGACGAGATGGTTCAGATCATCGCGCGTGAGGCGAAGGCCG
>JAICVH010000608.1 GCA_025935435.1 Burkholderiales bacterium | reverse complement strand
TAACGCATCGCCATGTCGAAGATCGTCTCCAGATGGCGCATCGGGTCGCGATCGATGCCCGCCGGGTCGATTCCGCCGACGATATCGGCGCCTGCCTCGAGCGCTTCACGCATCAGCTCCGCGGCGCCTGGCCGCGTGAGCATGCCGCCTTGCGGAAACGTGACGAGCTGCAGGTCGATGAGGTCGCGATAGCGCTCGCGGAGGGCGAGCATCGCCTCGAAGTGCGCGATGCCCCAGTCCGGTTCGGCATCGACGTGACTGCGCACGTGTAGCGATCCCTGGCCGACGCAATGCTCGATCAGCGCGCCGGCCCTTTGCGCGACGGGCACGTCGAAATCGGCAAGCACGCGCCGCTCGTTGGCGATTTTGTCGATTCGCCGCGGTCCGGCGGTATTCGGCAACCACGGCGTTCCCCACAGCGTCTTGTCGAAATGGACGTGGCTGTCGACGAGCGCCGGCAACAGCAGTTGACCGTGTCCGTCGACGACGCACGGCATGTCGGCCGCCGAGCTGCCGGCCGGCACGATCTGACTGATGTGCAGGCCGTCCAGCACGACGTCGACGGCTGCGCCGCCGAGCGGGCGCACGTTGCGGATCACCTGGCGGTTCATGAGCGACTTACTCTCCATTGCAAATGCTCCTTGACGCGAACCGCCTGCGACGGCCACGCAGTCGGACGTTGCCGATCAGTAATGAACCGCGTTCCAGAGCGTCGGTGGCGCCGCCAGCAGCGCGTGCAGGCCGGTGCGCTCGAGCATGCGGTCGGCGGCGCGCTGTGCGCGTTCCAGCACGTCGTTCTCGTCGACGGTCAGCACGTTGCGGTCCTCCATGAGGATGCGCCCGTTGACGATCGTCGTCGAAACGTCGGCGCCGTTGGCGAAACTGGTCACGCGGTACACCGGCATGTTGAGCGGCATCAGGTGCGGCTTGAAGAGATCGACGAGGATCACGTCGGCCTTCTTGCCGGCTTCGAGCGAGCCGATCTCGTGCTCGAGGCCGACCGCGCGCGCGGCGTCGATCGTCACCATTTCGAGCACCTTGCCGTGCGGCAGCACGCCGGCATCGCGGAAATGCCGGCGGTGGTAGTGCATGCACTGGAACATGTGCCGGAACATGTCGTAGCTGCGGTCGGGCGCGATGCCGTCGGATCCGAGCGCCACGGTGACGCCTGCTTCGATCAATTCGGGCACCGGGCAGCGGCCGCGAATCGACATGATCGCGCTCGGGTTGTGAACGATGCGGGTGCCGGTTGCGACGCACGCGGCGATGTCGTCGTCGGTCAGATCGATCGAATGCGACATGAACGCGTTCTCACCGAGCAGCCCGAGCTCGTCGTGCGCGAGCTTCAGCGTGCCGCCGCGGTGGCCGTCCTGCGTGAACCCGAGCCGGTAACGGCGCGCGAGGTCGGCGTACTGCCGCGCCTGTTCCCGAAACGTGCGCGCGTATTGCGCGTGACCGGGCTCGTGCTGGGGTTGGTACACCGGCAGCGTGACGCAGATGTTGATGCGGCCTTCGCTGCCCCCATGTTGCGACTCGATGATCGCTTCGCAGGTGTCGTACATCGCTTCGAACGTCACTTCGTGGTCACGACGTTCGTTGCCGTTCCATGTGGCATAGAGTCGCGGTGCAGGCGGACGCGACGGTCCGACGGCGAGAAAAGAACGCGTACCCGTTTCCGCGATCGCAGCGCAGTGGCGCGCGGCGTAGCGCGGATCGTCCACCCGCATGATGCTGTCGCCACCGCCGAACAGGCACACGCCGGTCGTCGTGCCGCATTTCAGCCGTTCGAGCGCGGCGAGGCCGGCTTCGGCGTGCCAGAACTCCTCGTCGGAACCGACGGTGTAGACGATGCGGCAGGCTTCCATCCACGCCTCCGAATCGCCGCCGCCCATCGTCTTCAGCAGCCCGTGCCCTGCATGCGCATGGCAATCGATGAGGCCTGGCAGCACCGCCTTGCGATGCGCGTCCAGCGTCTTGCGCGCCGTGTAACGGGGCAAGAGATCAGCAGCTGTGCCGACGTCGAAGATGCGATCGCCGTCGATCGCGACGGCGCCGTTTTCGATCACGCGTCGCTCGGGATCGACGGTGATGACCGTTCCCTGCGCGATCATCAGATCGATGGTACGAAGGGTTTGCGTCATGGGATCCTTGCCGCGTCTGTCGTGAGTTGCGTTGGATGGGGCGCCGCGTAATCGGCGCGCTTGCTCGTCCGCAAT
>JAICVH010000700.1 GCA_025935435.1 Burkholderiales bacterium | reverse complement strand
CCCTCCACCTTTCGCGACCGGATCGTTCTCGTCGGTTCCAATGCGCTTGGGACGCGGGACACGTTCGAGACGCCGTTCACCGCCGTCATGCCGGGCGTGGAGCGACTCGCGACGATCGTCAACTCGATCGTTCATCAACGACATTTGCAGCGTCCGCGCGCGGCGCCAATCGTCGAGTCGGCGTTCATGGTTGCGTCCGCGCTGGTGCTTGGGATTGCCGTGTCCCGACTGTCGCTTGCACTGGCGTCGGTCGTCGCCGTCGCTGCCGCGCTCGCGTTCGCCGTGTCGGCGCAGGTTTGGCTCGCGCACTTCGGTATCTGGCAGGCAAGCGCGCTTCCGATGATCGCGATCGCCGTGACCTTCACCGGGCTCTCGATGTACCGCTATGGCCTGCTCGACAAGGAACGCCGGCACATCAGGCGCGTCTTCCAGCGCTATCTCGCGCCTTCGATGGTCGACCGTGTCGTCGCGAGCGGGAAGCTTCCCGAACTCGGCGGCGAATTGCGCGAGTTGACGATCCTGTTTTGCGATCTGCGCGGCTTCACGGCGCTGTCCGAAAGCCTTGACGCTGCGACGCTTACGCGCGTCGTCAACGCTTTCCTGCAGGCCGCAACCGACGCAGTCCTCGCGCATGGCGGCACGGTCGACAAGTACGTCGGCGACGCGATCATGGCGTTCTGGAACGCACCGCTCGACCAGCGCGATCATGCAACGCTCGCGTGCCGCGCGGCGCTCGACATCCGTCGCCGGATGAACGCGCTGAACGGCGCAGCGGCCAATCGCAACCTGCCGCGGCTCGACGCCGGGATCGGCATCAACACCGGCGCGTGCACCGTCGGCAACTTCGGCTCGACGCATCGCTTCGATTATTCGGCGATCGGCGACGCGGTCAACATCGCAGCACGGCTGGAAAGTGAGACGCGAGCCTACGATATGGCGATCCTGCTCGGGCCCGCGACGGCGGCGCAACTCGTTGGTCTTGCGACCGTGCCGATCGGCACGCTCACGCTGCGAGGGCGCGTCGCGCCGCTGGCGATTCACGCACTCGTCGAAGCAGCGTAGCGGTTGTCGGACATGCGTCTTGTATCATCGCGACGCGCGTCACCCGCGCTTCGTACTTCATCGTGCTGCTCGGCAACCGCATCGTCGTCGTCATGCCTGCGTATCGCGCCGAGAAGACGCTCGCGCAGTGCTATGCGGCGATACCGCACGACGTCGTCGACCGCGTGCTGCTGGTCGATGATGGCAGTGACGACGCGACGCTCGCCGTCGCGCGCGAGCTAGGCCTCGAGACGCATCGCCACCCGCGCAATCTCGGCTACGGCGCCAACCAGAAGACGTGTTATCGCGCAGCATTGGCTGACGGTGCAGACATCGTCGTCATGCTACATCCCGACTATCAATACGAGCCCCGATTGATCACCGCGATGGCCGGCATGATCGCGTCCGGCGTTTACGACGTCGTGATCGGGTCGCGGATTCTCGGCAACACCGCGTTGCGTGGCGGGATGCCGCTGTACAAGTACGTTTCGAACCGTGTGCTGACCGCCCTGCAGAACCTGATCGTCGGCACGAAGCTGTCGGAGTTTCACACCGGCTATCGCGCCTTTTCGCGACGCGTGCTGACGACGTTGCCGCTCCTTGCCAACTCTCAGGATTTCGTGTTCGACAACCAGATGCTCGTGCAGGCACACGCGTTCGACATGCGCATCGGTGAAGTTTCCTGCCCGACGCGCTACTTCGACGACGCCAGCGAGATCGACTTCGGGCGCTCCGTCGTCTACGGAGTCGGCGT
>JAICVH010000399.1 GCA_025935435.1 Burkholderiales bacterium | reverse complement strand
GCGACCAGCCTGCTCGAGCACCGGTTTCTGGCAGGTTCGCGCCGGCTGTACCGCGCCTTCGAGCGGACGTTCATCGGCGCGCTCGACGTGCGCACGTTCTACGACGCGAAAGCCCTCGAACAGCAGCAGCGCCATCTCAAGTACCACGACGCGGCGTACAACCTCGAGCCGAACGTCAAGGAAAGTCCCGGTGGCTTGCGCGATCTGCAGACGGTTATCTGGATTGCCCGCGCGGCCGCGCTCGGCCGCACGTGGCGCGAGCTCGCGCGCAACGATCTGATGACGATCACCGAGGCGCGCGCGGTCGCGCGACAGGAACGCACGGTCGCTGAACTTCGCGTGCGGCTGCACTATCTCGCAGGCCGCCGCGAGGACCGGCTGGTGTTCGATCTGCAAGCCGCGCTCGCGCGCGAACTCGATCTCGTCGACACGCCGGCGAGGCGCGCGACCGAGCAGTTGATGCAGCGTTATTACCGTGCCGCGAAACTGGTTCGGCAGGTGACGACGATTCTGATGCAGAACCTGCACGGCCGGCTGCATCCGGCGGCAACGGCGCCCATTCCGATCGACGCAGACTTCCAGCGCGTCGACGAGCTGCTCGATCTGCGCGACGAGCAGTTGTTCGAACACCGGCCCGGCGCCATGCTCGATGCCTTCCTGACATTGCAGCGGCATCCGGAGCTGCGCGGCATGAGCGCGCGTACGCTGCGCGCGCTGTGGCGCAACCGGCATCGGATCGACGCGCCGTTTCGGCGCGATCCCGCGAACCGCGCACGCTTCGTTCAGATCTTCCGCGAGCCGCGCGGCCTCACGCACGAGCTGCGCCGAATGAACCTGTATGGAATTCTCGGCCAGTACCTGCCGACATTTGGCGCGATCGTCGGACAGATGCAACACGACCTGTTCCATGTCTACACGGTCGATGAGCACATCCTGATGGTGATCCGCAACCTGCGCCGGTTCACCGAAGCGCAGCACGCGCACGAATATCCGCTGTGTTCACGCCTGATCGCCGATTTCGAGCGCAAGGAGGTGCTGTACTTCGCCGGGTTGTTCCACGACATCGCGAAAGGTCGCGGCGGCGATCACTCGACGCTCGGTGCGCGCGACGCGCGTCGCTTCTGCACGCGCCACGGACTTTCGGACGACGACAGCGACCTCGTCGGCTGGCTCGTCACCGAGCATCTCACGATGTCGTTGACTGCACAGAAGCAGGACATCACCGACCCGTCCGTCGTCGACGCTTTTGCCGTGCGGATGGGCAGTGAGCGGCGGCTGATCGCGCTTTACCTGCTGACCGTTGCCGACATCCGCGGCACGAGCCCCAAGGTCTGGAATGCATGGAAGGGCAAGCTGCTCGAAGATCTGTTTCATGCGGCGCGTGCGGCGCTCAGCGCAGGAACCAGCGAGCGGACGATTCATGACAGCATCGCGTTGCGGCAACGTGAAGCGCAACGACTGATTCGCCTGTACGCCGTTCCCGACGGCGCCGCAGCAGCGCTGTGGCGCGAGCTCGACACGCCCTATTTCCAGCGCCATACGGCCGATGAAATCGCCTGGCACGCGCGCCACCTGTACTGGCGCACGCAAAGCGCATCGCCGGTCGTCAAGGTCCGGCTCGCACGCGAAGGCGCAGGCTTGCAAGCGCTGGTCTACCTGCCCGATCAGCGCGCGCTGTTCGCCCGCGTCTGCGGCTTCTTCGGCCGCGCGGGACTGTCGATCCTGGAAGCAAAGATTCATACGACACGCCACGGATACGCGCTCGACACGTTCGCGCTGCACGATCCATCGAATCCGAATGCGTCGTATCGCGAGACGATCCAGTTCATCGAATACGAGCTGACGCGCACGCTGACGACGCCGGGTCCGCTCGAACCGCCGGCCGAGGGTCGCATTCCGCGGCAACTGCGCCATTTCCCGCTCACGCCCGAAATCCAGATCTTTCCCGACGACAAGGGCACGCATTTCATCCTCGAAGTCGTTGCAGGCGATCGCCCCGGCCTGCTCGCTCGCGTTGCCTACGCGCTCGCGCAAGCGAACATCAACGTCGTGAGCGCGCGCATCAACACGCTCGGCGAGCGGGCCGAGGACGTGTTCCTCGTCGATGGCGCGCGCCTGCACGACGAGCAGGCGTTGTTACGCCTCGAGACGGCGCTCTACGAACAGCTGAAGGTATGAGCGGCGGCGGTCAGCGTAGCGGATCGGCCGTCTGAAACGCGCCCGGTGTCCACGCGTCGCGCGGCGCAAGCGGCGTCGTGCCGATCGGCAAACCGAATTCGGCGACGGGCGCGAGCGAGCGGCCATCGACGACCGGCGGCGCAGTCCCCAAACCGCGCAACAGCGAATTCGCGCCGAGCCGGAAATCGAGCGTCCCCGGATCGGCGAGCGCCGCCGCGAGCAGCGGAAAGTTGCGCTCGAACCGGCCGCGCGCTCCGAGTGTGAATACGCCGAGTCCGACGGTCAGGTTGTTGACGGCGACGACCGTCGTATCTCCGGGCAGTCGCTCGGACGCAACGCGCAGGAACCAGGCGCCCTGCAAACCATCGCTGACGAGCGTGTTGTTGACGAGATAGAGCTCGTTGCGTTCCCAGACAGCGCCTTCGGCGCCGTAACTGACGACGGCCGGATTGGTCGTCGTCGCACTTTGACCGATGACATTGCCGATCACGAAGGCGAGGCCACCGCTCGGAAATTCGAGTTCGTACGACGCCATCCCCGATTCGCCGTCGTAGAGCAGGTTGTAGGCGACGCGATTTTCGCGAGCCCGCGACTTGACGAGATGACCTTCAAAGCCTTGGTGAAAGCGGCTGCCGGTGAGCGTGAAGCGCCCGATCCTGCCGACGTAGAGCAGGTGCTTGAGCAACCCCCGATCGTGCGGCGCGCGCCCGAACTCGCTGTCCTCGATCGTAAGCTCGGTATCGGCGCCGTTGCCGGTGAGTAAGCCGTTTTCGTTGTCGGTGAACCGGCAGCGGCGAAGCATCAGGCTGCCGCGTTCAAAGCGAATGCCGGCGCCGTTGCCATCGGCGACGCGCGCGCCTTCGAAGGCAATGTTCTCGATGACGAACTCGCCGTCGCGCAATACCCAGATCGCCTTGCCTTCTGCGCTGCGGCCATCCGCTTTCAACACCGGCGTTTCGCCGACGCCGCGAATGGTCAGGCGCTTCTGTAGCCAGACGGCAACGTCTGCACGGTACTCACCGGACAGGATTTCCACGGTGTCGCCGTCCTTCGCAACGCGCGCGGCTTCGGCGATCGTCTGGATAGGCGCGTCCTTGCCCACGATCAGCGTGGCGCACCAGCCGGTCGCCGACGCCATCACCGCGCCCGCGACGAGAATGATTGACCCGATGATTCGGCGCTCGGCCGCGTGCGCGCGCGCCCGGCGGATCAGCACATCATTCAGGTGCGTCGGCAATGTCCGGAAACAG
>JAICVH010000757.1 GCA_025935435.1 Burkholderiales bacterium | reverse complement strand
GACGACATCCGGATCGTGCTGGATACGAATGTCGGAGGCATCTTCAACGTCACTCGCGCCGTCGTGCCGTACATGGTGATGCAGCGTTCGGGGTCGATCGTGAACCTGAGCTCGGTCGCCGGTGACAAGGGCGGACGCGGGCAAACCAATTACGCGGCGAGCAAAGGTGCGGTCAATGCATTCACGCGTGCGCTCGCAGTGGAGCTTGCTCCGCGCAAGATCAGGGTCAACGCGGTGGCGCCGGGCGTGATCGACACCGAAATGTCGCAGGCGGTCCGCGACATGGCGGGCGACCAGGCGAAGGAGCGCATCCTGCTGAAGCGTTACGGAACGGCGCAGGAGGTCGCCTACGCCGTGTGGTTCCTCGCGTCCGACTACGCGAACTATGTCACCGGTCAGGTATTCCATATCGACGGCGGTTTCAAGCTCGAATGAAGGGAGAAGCGAATGGCTGAAATTCCGGTCACGCAGGACGAAGTGATGGCCGTGTATCCGAAGGTCGCCGAAACAATGGCGGACGCGCTCGGTTGCGATGTCGAGGACATCAAGCCCGATGTATCGCTGATCGAGGGACTCGATGCCGAATCGATCGATTTCCTCGACATGGTGTTCCGGCTGGAGCGCGCATTCAAGATCAAGATTCCGCGCGGCAAGATCGTCGAGAACGCGCGCGGCACCCTGCCCGAAGCGGAGTTCGAGCAGAACGGCCTCGTGACCGAAAAGGGGCTCGCTCAGCTACGCGAATACCTGTCGGAGGTTCCTGCCGAGCGCTTCAAGACGCCGATGAAGGTCGCGGACATCCCGAGGCTATTCACGCCGACGACGTTCTGCAAGCTCGTCGTGCGTGCGCAGAAGGAAGCGCCGGCCCCGGCCTGAAAGCGATGGCGTTGGAACGCGACCACTTCGCTGCTTACTCGTTCGTCGATCGCATCGTCGAGTTCGAGTCGGGACGGCACGGTCGCGGCAGCTTCGCGATTCCCGCAGCACTCGACGCATTCTCGCCCGCCTTGATCGCCGAAGCGGTCGGGCAGCTCGCCGCGTGGGTCGCGATGGATCATATCGACTTTCGCGGCAGGCCCGTCGCGGCGCTCGCGACGGAAACCCGTTTTCATGGCGATGCACCACCGGGGGCGACGCTCGATCTCACGGCGGATGTGTTCGCGTGCGACGATGATGCCGTCGCGTACAACGGCCGCGCATCGATCGAAGGTCGCACCGTGATCGAGCTCGTCGACTGCCTCGGCCCGATGCTGCCGGTCGCGGATTTCGACGACCCTCAGGTAATGCGCGAGCGGCTCGCGCTGTTGCGCCATGAAGGCGCCGCGCCTGGGCGATTCCGCGGCATCGACGCGATGCCCGTGCGCGTCACCGAGCGCCTCGCCGGCATCGAGCTGACCGCCGTTCTCGACGTGCCGGCGAGCGCGCCGTTGTTCGGCGATCACTTTCCGCGTCGACCGGTGTTTCCTGCAACGCTCCTGCTCGATACGCAGATGCGGCTGGCGGTCGAGCTTGCTCGCGAGGCCCCTGACATGCAGGGAGCGATGCCGCGCGCGGTGCGGATGACG
>JAICVH010000473.1 GCA_025935435.1 Burkholderiales bacterium | reverse complement strand
GAGGCGCTCGACAGCGCTGTCACGATGCGCACGTTGTTCGACGGCGATCGCTGGCGGACGACGCTCGATCGCTTTCCGCGCCTCGCGCCGCTTCGCGACTGGGTCGAGGAACAGGTCGATCTTCGGGCCGAGTTCCGGCATGCGTCAGAGACGGTCGCGAAGGGGATACGCGGCTTCGTCGCGCGCTCGCCCCAATTCGTGCTCGGCACCTTCGTCACGCTGTTCCTGCTGTTCTATGCGTTGCGCGACAAGCGACGCCTGCTCGCAACGTTGCGCGGGTTCGTGCCGCTGGCGCCTCCGGAGACGGACAAGGTGCTGGCCAAGGTACGGCATGCGATTCACGCGATCGTGTACGGCACGCTGGTCGTTGCAGCGGTGCAGGGCATCCTCGGCGGTCTGATGTTCTGGTGGCTCGGCTTGCCGGCGCCGCTGTTGTGGGGCACCGTCATGGCGCTGGTTGCCATTCTGCCGGTGTTCGGCGCCGCCATCGTATGGGTGCCCGTCGTCGTCTATCTCGCAGCGGAAGGAGACTGGCAACGCGCGTCGATCCTCGCGCTGTGGGGCGCGATCGTCGTGTCGATGATCGACAACGTGCTGTATCCCATCCTGGTCAAGAACGAGATGCGCCTGCATACGGTGCCGGTATTCATCTCGGTGCTCGGCGGCCTCGCCGTGTTCGGGGTCACCGGCATCGTGCTCGGGCCTCTGGTGCTGGTCGTCGCGTTGACGCTGCTCGAGATCTGGCGGCGCCGCATGGCGGCCGGGGAGGTTGAATCCGGTGTCGATCGGCGCCGCTGACGTCGCGGCAATGCGGAGAGGCCTCAGCGGCCGGGCAGCAGGTGGCGGAGGCCGCGCATCATCTTCTGCGGCCCCTTCGCGACCATCTTCATCATTTTCTGCGTCTGCTCGAACTGATTCAGCAACTGATTCACTTCCTGCACGCTCACGCCGGCGCCCGCAGCGATGCGCCGCTTGCGTGACGCCTTCAGCAGTTCGGGTTTCACCCGCTCCTGCGGCGTCATCGAATTGATGATGCCTTCGAGCCGCGCGACGCGCCGTTCGTCGAGCGTTGCACCTTGCGCAGCGCGCGCGATTTCCGCCGGCAGCTTGTCGACGAGCGCAGCGAGGCCACCCATCTTGCGCATCTGCTCGATCTGCGACTTGAAGTCGTCGAGGTCGAATCCCTTGCCGCTCTTGACCTTCTTCGCGAGCTTTTTCGCACGCTCGACATCGACGGTCTTGTGGGCGTCCTCGATCAGCGTCAGCACATCGCCCATGCCGAGAATGCGCGATGCCATCCGCTCGGGATGGAACACCTCGATACCGTCGATCTTTTCCGAAACTCCCGCGAACTTGATAGGTGCGCCCGTCACCTGACGCACGGAAAGGGCCGCGCCACCGCGGGCATCACCGTCGAGCTTGGTCAGGATGACGCCGGTGAGCGGCAACGCGTCGCGGAATGCACGCGCCGTGTTCACGGCGTCCTGGCCCTGCATCGCATCGACGACGAACAACGTCTCGATCGGGCGTACGGCCGCATGCAGCTCCGTAATTTCACGCATCATCGCGTCGTCGATCGCGAGCCGGCCCGCGGTATCGACGATCAGCACATCGTGGTAGTGCCGTCGCGCCCAGTCGAGCGCGGCGTTTGCGATGTCGACCGGCTTCTGCTCCGTCGATGATGGATGGAAATCGACGCCGACCTGTGCTGCAAGCGTCTGCAACTGCTCGATCGCGGCCGGCCGGTAGACGTCGGTCGAGACCAGCAGAACCTTCTTGCGCTGCGCGGCGATCAGACGCGCGAGTTTGGCAGCCGTCGTCGTCTTGCCTGCGCCCTGCAAGCCGGCAAGCAGAAGTACCGCCGGCGGTTGGGTTGCGAAATCGAGCGGCTCGGCGGTGCCGCCCATCAATGCGGTCAGTTCGCGCGCAACGACCCCGATCAGCGCCTGGCCGGGTGTCAGTGACCCGACGACTTCGGCGCCGATCGCCTTCTCGCGCAAGTCGTTGACGAACGTGCGCACGACGGGCAATGCGACGTCCGCCTCCAGGAGCGCGAGACGCACTTCGCGAAGCGCGTCCTGGATGTTCGCGTCGGTGAGCCGCGCTTCGCCGCGCAGCGTCTTGACGACCCGCGACAGACGTTCCGTCAGCGTTTCAAGCATTGGTGGATGGGGGCGCCGCGCAGCCGATCGCGCATGCCCTGTGCGGTAAACTGGATCGTGAACATTCTACTGCACGTGTTCGTTGCTGCGCTGTATGCGGGCGCTACATGGGCGCGCTGGCCGCCGGCCGATGCGGAACGCCCGCCGCGCGCGCTCGTGGGACACGTACTGCTCGCCGCTGCGCTGATGATGCACGCAGTGATCGTCGGCAACGCAATCGTGCGCGAAGACGGTCTCGATCTCGCGTTCGTCAACGCGCTGTCGCTGGTAGCAGGACTTTCCGTACTCGCGGCGTGGCTCTCGGGCGTGCTGCGAACGCTTCCCTCGGTGTCTGCCGTCGTACTACCGGTCGCCGGGTTGTGTGTGCTGCTGCCGCCGCTCGCTGCATCGCCACATCGCGTCCCTTTCGCAAGCGAACCCTGGGCGCTCCTGCACATCGCGATCGCGTTGTGCGCGTACGCGCTGTTCGTCGTCGTTGCGCTGCAGGCCCTGGTGATGACCGGGCTCGAGAAGCGCCTGCACCGCGGGCTTCCGGCGAGGCGCGCGGCGAGCGCGCCTCCATTGTTGACGCTCGAACGCTACATGTTCCGGTTGATCACCATCGGCTTCGCGCTGCTCACGCTCACCCTCGCGAGCGGCATCCTGTTTTCGGAGCGACTGTTCGGGAAAGCGGTGACGCTGACGCACAAGAACGTGTTCTCGGTCGCCGGCTGGCTTGCGTTCGCGATCCTTCTCCTCGGCCGTTGGCGTTATGGCTGGCGTGGTCGTACGGCGCTAAAATGGATTCTCGGTGGAACGCTGCTGCTCGTG